>CAZAOR010000523.1:0-3157 GCA_964486805.1 uncultured Sediminibacterium sp.
CACATTCAGCTATTATCCTAATATACTTGATCCCCCCGCCTGTTCAAAAGCGGCAAGATACTGATCGATAAATGCAGGGATTTGTTTTCGCCGGTACTGCATGATGAACCGGGGATGCGGCAAAGGGAGGATCTGCTTGAACCACTGCCCCTGTTCATTGAGGCTGGAGAGTGTTTTGAAATTCTTTTCCCCTCCGATACAGATACAGGTAGTGCCCCTGCACCACTGCATTTGTTGGTCAATTGCTTTAAGGAGATGGGGCCTGAGTTTTGGGAGGATATCAGGACGGTCATAATAGTTCAGGTTCTTACCTTCAGCGATCAGGCCAAGCGGGCAGACGGAGCCCAGCCAGCATTGTTTATAAAAAGCAGCGGGGCCGCCGTAAGCGTGGATCACCTGGTAAATAAATTCGGCGGATAGCTCAGACTGGTTACCCCATGCATGCGGGATGCCACAATCCTGCTGCAGTTGTTTGGGTGCTGTAAAATTGATGGCGGTCACACCCGCCCCAAAGCGGCCGGGGTTGATGCCCAGTATCGGAATCCGCTGCAGCTCATCCGGGTAATACTTGTCCAGGAAACTGCGGAAAACGGATCTGACTGCGGGTTCGGCAAGGGGTTTGAGCCAGTGGACGCCCAATGCAGAAAGGTCGGGCAGGGCCAAACGGGTATAAAAGCGGTAAATCTGATCTGCCAGCATCAGACGAATGTACAAAGATGTGCCCTTGCAATATTTGCAATCCTGGAACCGAAACCGTAGCTTTCTGAAAAAAACAATGAGATTCAGCCTTCCACCCTATCTGCGTTATGTGCTGGCCGCCAGCACAGTCTGCCTGCTCTCCTTTACCCAACCGGTTATTTACCAGACTGATTACTCCGGAACCTGGACCCTCAACGAATCCAAAAGTGAAGCGGGTCAATTTGGCACGAGGGGAATGCCGAAAAAAATTGTCGTGGTGCAGGATGGTAATAACCTGACGATCACCAAAACAACCAATTCCATGGGCGGGGGTGAAAATACCTATACGGAAGTTCTGACACCGGATGGAAAGGAAGCAGAATCCACCGTAGGCAATAACGGCAAAAGAAAGGCCAAATTGAGTTGGGAAGCAGATGGCAAGCAATTCGATATCAACTTCACCATAGATATGGAGATGCAGGGACAGTCCATGCAGTTTCAGGGACTGGAAAAATGGAGCCTTTCCGAGGATGGCAAGACCCTGTATGTGACATTCAATGTAACCACTCCCCAGGGATCCTTTTCGGTGAAGGGAGGATATGATAAAAACTAAAGCCGCTATACCACGGGGTCGCCACGAGCTTGCGAGGAGGACCCTGCGGTAAGAGATGGAACCCAAACAAATACCCGGCTAAATAATTATAAGCCACCTCTAATTAGCCTCGGTATACTGCTTAAAGTTATTCAGGATCGCCTGCCACCCGGCCTGCTGCATCTCCACCGGGTTTTCGGTCTCCGGGTCAAAGCTGACCGTTACCTGGGTTTGATCACCGATCGCATCAAACCGAACATGGGCTGTACGTCCGCCAAATACATAGGTAAATTCCTTTCCTTCGGTAATGGCTGAGTACACCGCTTCAAAGTCAAAACCGAAACTGCCATCCCTTGCTTCCATCCGGGCTTTATAAGTACCCCCTACCCGCATATCATTGGTAGCCTGGGGACAATGCCAGGAAGGATCTGCAAAATTCCAGTGAACGATATGAGCCGGATTGGTGTAGTAATCCCAGGTTTTGGGGGTGTTGGCATGAATGGTGGTTGCAACAGTGATTTTGTTGGTCATATTGGATTTAATTTTTCGCAAACTATTTATTTTGTGCAGATTGTTTACGGGGATTTTATGAATGGTATAAGCTTCTACTGAGCGCTTCCATACGCGTGAGGTTATTAAGGTCATTTGAAACACCGCAGCATCTCCCGAACGAATTCGGGATAACCCTGCGGAAACCCTCCATTTTAATTTAAAAAGCCCTATTTACTCGCTAATTTTAATGAAAAAATTGTCCCACGCAAACAGCATGAAATATGTGCAGGATCCATGCTTTTGATACGGATGCGCTATACCGGGCACTGGACGCCCAACGTATTCTTCGCGGCATAAGCTGGAATAAAGTTGCGAAAGAGATTTGGGAGCTCTCTCCCGAATTGATTCAACAGCGGCCGAATGACCATCCGTTCAGCCCGGCAACCATAAAGAATTTGAAAGATAAACACCGGACTTCCTGCCAACATGCACTCTTCATGATGCGCTGGCTTAATAAAGCACCTGAATGCTTTCTCAAAGAACCGCCGGTAGATGCTGAGAATATACAATTACCGGATGGCGGAAGGAGCAAAAGGCCCAGATGGAATTTAAAACGCCTATACCAGGCCCTTGATACAAAACGGCAGGCAGCAGATAAAACCTGGACTGAAATAGCCGCCATACTTGGTTGCAGCGCGAATCAGCTCACCGGCTTACGGACTGCGAAATTTGCAACAAATATCGATCTGGCCATGCGCATTGTGCAATGGACTAATAAACGATCCACCGATTTTATGTATTTGGCGGAATGGTAATCCTAAAGATGGAGTTCATCTGAGGCGCAGGCATTTATATCCAAAAAGTCTCCGTCTCCGCTGAGGGAGATTTTGTTCTCCGCAGGGTCAACCCGAACCCGTGAGGGAGACCCTGCGGATATAGGTAAACATTCAGCTTTATGAAACCCGGGCTTATGTTCTCCGCAGGGTCACCCGACGAAGGCGGGGACCCTGCGGTAAAAGATGGAACCCAAACAAATACCCGGCTAATTATTCTCAGTATACTGTTTAAAATTATTCAGGATCGCCTGCCACCCTGCCTGCTGCATCTCCACCGGGTTTTCGGTCTCCGGGTCAAAGCTGACCGATACCTGGGTTTGATCACCGATCGCATCAAACCGAACATGGGCTGTACGTCCGCCAAATGCATAGGTAAATTCCTTTCCTTCAGTAATGGCTGAGTACACCGCTTCAAAGTCAAAACCGAAACTGCCGTCCCTTGCTTCCATCCGGGCCTTGTAGGTACCCCCTACCCGCATATCATTGGTAGCCTGGGGACAATGCCAGGAAGGATCTGCAAAATTCCAGTGAACGATATGAGCCGGATTGGTGTAGTAAT
>CAZAOR010000524.1:0-5260 GCA_964486805.1 uncultured Sediminibacterium sp.
AGGAGGACAAACCATCTCCCTGCGAAAGGCCCTGGTGGTTATGCAGTTTGGTATTTCCATCCTTTTGATCATTACTACCATGGTGGTATTCCAGCAATTAAACTACCTGGAGAAGACCGATATGGGATACAATAAGGACCAGATAGTGATATTACCCTACTATTTCACCTCGAACAGCCAGTATGAGGCTTTCCGCTCCGATATGCTGCAGCATGCGGTTATTGCGGGGATGGGTCGTTCCTCCCGTGTGCCCACCGGGAGGTTATTGGATTCGCAGAATGCTTCGGCGGAATCAGGGGATTCGCTTCGTCCGATTAATTCGGAATTGAAATACCTGGCAGCTGACTATGATTTCATTCCTTCCTATGGCATCCAGATGGCAGCGGGGCGGAATTTCTCCCGTTCCTTTGGAACCGATACTGCCGGCTTTGTGATCAATGAAGCGACGGTGGAGGTATTGGGCTGGAAGAATGCCCAACAGGCCATTGGTCGCAACTTTATGTATGGAGATGTGAAAGGGAAAGTGATCGGGGTAGTGAAGAATTTTCATTTTGAATCGCTGCACCAGCGGATTGTACCCCTGGTAATGTGTTTACCCCGAGCCGACCAGAATAATTTTTATAACCAGCTTTCCGTTAAGGTATCTGGTAAGGATATGCCGGCCGCACTGGCTGCCCTGGAAGCTGGCTGGCATCATTTTTTACCGGAAATGCCTTTTGATTATACCTTCCTGGATAACCGGTTCCAGCAATTATATGTATCAGAACAAAGACAGCGTAATTTGTTCAGCCTTTTTGCAGGGATTGCTATTGTGATTGCCTGCCTGGGCCTGCTGGGTCTTTCTTCGTTTTCGATCACCCAGCGTTTCAAGGAAATCGGTATCCGGAAAGTGTTAGGCGCCAATGTGAGCGGGATTGTATTGCTGTTGTCGAAGGATTTTCTGCTGCTGGTCATGATTGCAGCACTGGTAGCTTTCCCGATTGCCTGGTATGCCATGCAATCCTGGCTGGGCGAATTCGCGTACCGGATAACCCTGCAATGGTGGGTGTTTATTGCTGCAGGCCTGCTGGCAGCGGCCGTTGCCCTCCTGACCGTAAGCGTACAGGCAATACAAGCCGCTACATCCAACCCGATCAAAAGCCTGCGAACGGAATGAGACGGTTGTCGTTTCTGATCGGAAACGACTTCCCTGCGGACTCTTATTCTTTTCAAGAAATCAAACAAAAATGTTTTTCCATTATTTCAAAATCGCCGTCCGTAACTGCTGGAAGAACAAAGGCTATACCCTGATCAATATCCTGGGCCTTTCTACCGGCCTGGCTGCTTTTCTGGCCATTACTTTGTATGTAATGGATGAGTTGAGCTTTGACAGATTCAATGAAAAAGCGGACCGGATTTATCGCATCAACAGCGATATCCGTTTTGGAGGCAGTACGCTTAATCTGGCTGTTTGTTCGGACCCGATGGGTCCAACGCTGAAAAAAGATTATCCGGAAGTGGAGGAATATGTGCGATTTTATGATAATACCCCCGGCTTTGTCAAAAAGGATCATCAACTGATCCGGGAGCAGCATATCATTTATGCGGACTCTACCCTATTCGATGTTTTTACACTGCCTGCTGTTGAAGGGGATACCCGCCATGCGCTGGATGCGCCTAATTCGGTCGTGATCAGTTCCACTGCCGCCAGGAAATATTTCGGCACCACGCATGCGGTCGGCCGCTCCCTGGAAATGGATGATAAAATCCTGTACAAGGTAACAGCCGTTATCCGGGATATTCCGGCCAATTCACATTTTCATTTTGATTTTATTCTCCCGATGCGCAATGTACAGGACTATCATTTCGGGAATTTCCTGAGCCATAATTTTCAAACTTATCTCCTGCTGAAAAAAGGCACAGATTATCATGCATTTGAAAAAAAGTTCCCGGGGATAATTGACAAATACGTTTTACCCCAGGCCAGGCAGTTTATGCAGATCAAGAGCATGGCTGAATTTGAAAAAGCAGGCAATAGGCTTTCCTATAGTCTGATACCATTGACCGATATCCACCTTTATTCAGACAGGAGCAGTGAATTAGGCGTCAATGGAAATATTCAGTATGTGACAATATTCTCAATTGTGGCCTTGTTTGTGTTATTACTGGCCTGTATCAATTTCATGAATTTAAGTACGGCCCGCTCTTCCAACCGTGCGAAGGAAGTGGGTATCCGCAAAGTGCTGGGGTCGAATAAGGCCTCCCTTGTTCGCCAGTTTCTGGCTGAATCCCTGATCATCTCCGGGGTGGCCATGGTGATGGCTGTTTGCCTGGTAGACCTCAGCTTACCGTATTTTGATGCGATCGCGGCCAAAACATTCAGCTTGTCGAGTCTGTTTACCCGTCGGTATTTACTGGTTCTGATATTCTTACCCCTTATCGTGGGTTTTCTGGCAGGTATTTATCCGGCATTTTTCCTCTCGGCCTTTCAGCCGATCAAAGTACTGAAAGGCAGTATGAATGCCGGTTTTAAACGCAGCAGCCTGCGCAATGTATTGGTCGTATTTCAATTTGCAACGTCCATTATCCTGATTATCGGGACAATGATCGTACACAACCAACTGAATTATATCCACAATACCCGTTTGGGCTTTAACAAGAACCAGGTATTAATCGTGCGGAGTACCTACCTGTTGCAGAAAAATGTGGATGCTTTCCGGAATGAGGTATTGCAGATTCCGGGCGTTCAATCAGGCACATTGACGGGTTTCCTGCCGGTGCCCTCCTACCGGAACGATAACAGCTATTCCAAAGAGGCAGTCCTGAGTGCGGAGAGCGGGCTTGACATGCAATCCTGGCGGGTGGATTATGATTATATACCCACCATGGGGATGGAGATTTCAGAGGGCAGAAATTTTTCGAAAGCGTTCGGCAGTGATTCTTCGGGCGTGATACTGAATGAAACAGCCGTCCGTTTGCTGGGATACCATGATCCGGTTGGCAGGATATTATATGGATCGGATGATCACAATAAAACGATCCCGTTGACCATCATCGGTGTGGTAAAAAATTTTCATTTTGCCTCTTTGCGGGAACGAATCGGTCCCCTGTGTTTGCGGTTGGGAAATAATGTCGGGATGGGGTCGTTCCGGATCAAATCGGATAATATCGCCCAGATTGTGCAGCAGGTAGAGGCGAAATGGCGGGCATTGGCAGGCGGGGCTCCTTTCGATTACCAGTTTATGGACGATGCATTCGACCATATGTATCATGCGGAACAGCGGGTAGGCAGGATAGCGATGATTTTTTCGATACTTGCCATCCTGATCGCCTGTTTGGGTTTATTCGGGCTGGTCGCATATGCCGCAGAGCAAAGAACCCGGGAAATCGGTATCCGGAAAGTTTTAGGTGCCAGCGTTGTATCGATCATTTCACTGCTTTCCCGGGAATTGCTGCTGCTTGTGCTGGTTGCGGCATTGATTGCCTTCCCTATTGCCTGGTATGCCATGAATCGCTGGCTTGACGATTTTGCGTACCGTATCCGTATCAGTATCTGGGTATTTGCTTCTGCGGGTTTTGCCGCTATTTGTATTGCCCTGCTGACAGTGGGTTTCCAGGCCATGAAAGCTGCCCTGGCAAATCCTATAAAAGCTTTAAGAACCGAATAGCGATATTACGATAACCTATTTTCGAAAAACACAGGGCATCCACCCATTTCAAATCTTTATGGCAAACAATATCTTCAAAACAGCCTGGCGAAGCCTGATGAAACAAAAGAAAATGACTTTCATCAACCTGGCCGGTCTTTCCATCGGCATGACTGCTGCCATACTGATCCTCCAGTGGGTGCAGAATGAGGTATCGTATGACAATTATCATGAAGACGCAAACCATATTTACCGGATCACGAACCACCTCGAAGTTTCGCCGGGAGATGTATGGGTCTGGGAACATTCGCCGCTGAGTTTCGCATCAACTGCCCAACATGATATACCCGAAATCGTTTCATCCGCGAATATGATGGATGCTTCCTGGGGTGGAATCTCCATTATCCGGAATAATGATATTTTCAAGGAAACCAGTTGTGCCTACGTAGACAGCAACTGGTTTAACCTGTTTCATTACGATCTCCTTGAGGGCAGCCTGAATGATTTCACGGCCAATCCATTCAGCATGGCGATGACCAGGTCGATGGCCAAAAAATATTTCGGCAACAATAATCCGATCGGACAGGTATTGCGCGTTGACACCCTGAATTTTACTGTAAAGGCCGTCCTGGAAGATAATCCGACTAATTCCAGTTTTCAGTATAGCATCCTCATTCCGTTATCTGCTTACCTCTCCAACCCGCAGAACGCTAAAAATTCTGAAGGCTGGAATAATTTCAACTTTCTGACTTTCATAAAACTCAGGCCGGATGCCAGTAATCCAGTAGTGGAAAAAAAATTAACGAAACTTATTTTGAGTAATAAGGATAAAAGTAAGATCCATACCACGCTGACTGCCTTACCCGATATCCATTTTGAAACATCCCTGCAGAATTCTTCCATGCGCCACACCAACCGGAAAACAGTTGCCATTTTTTCCGTGCTGGCATTATTGCTGCTGTTAACAGCGTGTATCAATTATGTAAACCTGACAACCGCTCGTGCCAGTCTTCGTTCCAGGGAAGTAAGCATCCGCAAGATCGTTGGTGCAGGTAAGTTTCAGTTGTTCCGGCAATTCATGGCAGAATCCCTGCTTGTCAGCCTGTTGGCACTGGGCATTACCTTATTGCTGGCATGGATCAGCCTGCCTTTTTTTAACAACCTGACTGAAAATCATTTTTCCCTGTCCCTGACCGAAACGGGTTTATGGAAAGTGCTGATCGGGACACTTCTGTTCACAACCATTTTGAACGGCATTTACCCGGCGCTCCTGTTAGCCTCTTTTAAGCCTCTGAATGTACTTCGTGGCAATGCCCTGCTGAAAATGAAAGATGGGTATTTCCGGAAAACCCTGGTCGTTCTGCAGTTTTCCATTACGGTCATGTTAATTTCAGGCACGATTGTGATTTACCGGCAGATGTTGTTCATCCAGCAGTCCAACAGCCAGTATGATAAGGCGCAGATCATGAGTATTGAAGTACCCTGGCGGGCATTCAAAGGCCAGAAAGAGGACGCACATATTTCTTTCATGCGCAGTTTCAAGCAGGATATACAGGCTTTGAATACGGTTCAGTCTGTTTCACTTGCCAATACGGATATTGTCAATAATACGGGTATGTCATCCGGCGGTTATG
>CAZAOR010000525.1:0-5408 GCA_964486805.1 uncultured Sediminibacterium sp.
CAGGCCTTTGTGCTCGAGTAAACTCAGGTTTTTCAAGGAAAATTTGGCGCTGCTATGGGTTTTTTCATCAGCCAGGCCAGTAAATGAGAAAGCAGCATAAGCAACCTGTATGCCAAATGCAAGCAGGGCGGCGAATGTTAGCTTTTGTATGGAAAAATTCCTCCTCATTTTATACAAATGTAAACATTTCCTAAATATCACACAATTCTCTTTTTGTTAACATACGGGAATTCTGGGAAAAAGTTTCCCCCATCAACGTTTTTTCCAGTGTTTTTGTTATACATTGTATAAACCCATTGAATTTTTATGCGCGAAAATCATTACCGGGAAGACCGGGAGGCGCTCAAAGAGTTGCTCCGGCAATACCAGAATTTAAAAAATGGCCGGTCCCACCTATTTCTGGAGGAAGAGGCTTTTGAACGTATTATAGATTATTTTGATGAAAAAGATGAGGTGAATGAGGCACTTGAGGCGGCTGAAGCCGGTTTGTCACAGTTCCCTTATTCCTCCCTATTAATGATCAAAAAAGCAGATTTGTTACTGGCTTCCAGAAAATACCGGGAAGCGCTGGATATCCTCGAAACTGCTGAATTATACGATGGCACGGATCTGAACCTGTATATCCTGAAAACGGATGCTTTCCTGGCCCTGGATCAACCCGAACGTGCCGCAGTTTTACTGGAATCTGCCCTGGAATTGTTTGAGGGGGAAGAAAAAACTGATTTGTTGTTTGAATTAGCCGATGTGTATGATGATTATGAGGAGTTTGACAAGGTATTCGACTGTCTCCGGCTGATTCTGGAATCCCAGCCCAATAATGAGGAAGCATTATATAAAATATGCTTTTGGACGGATTTTACCGGCAGGAATGAGGAGAGTATCCGCCTGCATCAGCAGATCATTGAAGAAAACCCTTTCAGTGAACTGGCCTGGTTTAACCTCGCCGCAGCCTACCAGGGATTAAAATTGTACGAAAAAGCCATAGATGCTTACCAATATGCCGTGGCGATCGATGAAAAATTCGACTATGCCTATCGGAATATGGGAGATGCTTATCTCCGGCTGCGCAAGTACCGGGAAGCGATTGAAGTGCTGGAAAAAGTGCTGGAACTCACGCGTCCGGAAGATGTGATTTATGAGGCCATTGGGCACTGTTATCACCGCATGGGCAATTATGCCCAGGCCCGGTTCCATTATAAAAAAGCTGTACATCTGAACCCCGATGACAGCAAGCTGCATTATAAGATAGCAGTTACCTATATGCTGGAACAACAGTGGGGCGGCGCAGCAAAACAATTGGAAAATGCGATGCGGATACACCGTTCAGTACCCGAATATAACCTGGCCATGGGCGAATGCAAGATGCACCTGGAACAGTACCGGGATGCGATCCAGTACTTTGGAATCGTTGTACGCCACCGACCCAGGAATGTGGCCGGCTGGGAAGCCCTGATCCGTTGCCTGATGCAGGCTGGATATACCGATGAAGCGATGGAGCAATGCCGCCATGCCATGACTGCTACAGATGGCAAACCCGTTTTCCTTTTCTATGAAAGTACCCTGCTTTTTGCTTTGGGCAGATCGAAAGAAGCCATGTTAAAACTGGAAGCTGCAATGGAAAAGGCCCCCAGGCAGTTGAAGAAATTCATGGAGCTGAACCCGGCTATTCTCCAGAATAACCAGGTGGTTGACCTGCTGGCACGCTACAAGAAGGGAAAGAAAATCTAATGCCCTTTTCATTGACATCCAGCCTATACTCAGGCGATTCCTGTATTTTTGCGCCGGAAAATCTTTGTGTATGAATTTTATGCTTTCTCAGATACCGGAGCGTACTGATAAGCCCAGGAACTCCGGTCTTACTATGGTTATGGACAAGGGCCTGAGTATCCAGGAGGTTCACAATTTTATGAGTGTGAGCGGCCCTTATGTAGATATTGTGAAACTGGGATTCGGTACTTCGTTCGTTACACCCAACCTGCGGCAGAAAATCGAGGTCTATCAGTCATACCAGGTGCCGATTTATTTTGGCGGAACTTTGTTTGAAGCCTTTCTCATCCGTAACCAGTTTGAAGACTATATTTCGGTTTGTAAAGATTACGGGATTCATTATGTGGAAGTAAGTGACGGATCGATCAGCATACCCCATGCTGAAAAATGCGGATATATTGAAAAACTGACGCAGCATGCCACGGTTCTGAGTGAGGTTGGGAGCAAGGATGCCACCCATATCATTCCTCCCTATAAATGGATTGAACAGATGCGTGCAGAACTGGAAGCCGGCTCATCCTATGTCATTGCTGAAGCCCGGGAAGCCGGTAATGTGGGCATCTATCGCGGAAGCGGCGAAGTGCGGGAAGGCCTGGTTCAGGAAATCCTGACCCAGATACCTGCGGAAAAAATCATTTGGGAAGCCCCCCAAAAAGCACAGCAGTTATACTTCCTGGAACTGATTGGCTGCAATGTTAATCTCGGGAATATCGCACCGAATGAAGTAATCCCGCTGGAAGCTATGCGGGTAGGCCTTCGCGGTGATACCTTCGAGTTGTACCTGAATAAATAATTCCCATGCGTTTTTTTGGTTTACTGGGCTATCCGCTTTCGCATTCTTTTTCCCAAAATTATTTTTCGGAGAAATTCGCGCGGCAGGGAATCAGGGACTGCAGCTATCAGAATTATTCCATCCCGGATATAGCGGAACTCCCCGCCCTCTTCGAAAAATACCCGGCACTCGCCGGACTGAATATCACGATCCCTTATAAAAAGCAGGTGATTCCTTTTCTCACTGAAATCAGCCCGGTCGTAGCAGCTATCGGCGCCTGTAATTGTATGCATATCCGAAACAGTGAGCGGATCGGTTACAATACCGATATAATCGGCTTTGAAGGTTCATTGAAACGCTTTATCCGACCGCATCATACCCGGGCATTGATACTGGGAACCGGCGGCGCCTCTGCGGCAGTTGCTTATGTTCTCCGGGAAATGGATATCGCATTCAGCTTCGTGTCAAGACATCCCGCTCCGGGTGTATTGGATTATGCTGCGCTTGACAAGTCGGTTTTGGAAACCCATCATCTACTCATCAATACCACGCCATTGGGTATGTATCCGGATACCAAAACTGCCCCGCCGATACCTTATGAATGGATTGGCCGATGGCATCATCTCTACGACCTTATTTATAATCCGGCAGAAACTGTTTTCCTGGCAAAGGGTCGGGCACAGGGGGCCACAGTACAAAATGGACTTGAAATGCTGGAACTGCAGGCGGAAGAGAGCTGGCGTATCTGGAATACTTAAATGGTATGCCGGGGAGGACCGCCCAGTTTTTGGACGGCGGCATCCGGTACAGCTACTTTTTTCTTTTGTGCATAATCAAAACAAAGCATTCCGGTTTTGGCCCGGCCAGCCAGTATCAATCCGGCAGGTGTGACCAGTTCAAGCAGGTAATACAGATCAAAACCCAGTTTGTCAAAATCGGCTGCAGCTACAGAAATACGCATGGTACAGGGGTAACGTATTTCTTTTTTGAATTCCAGCACGGCATCAGCCATGATCAGTCCCGTTCCTTCAAAGGATAATTCTGCATAACCGTAGGCGTGCAGGTATTGCTGTCGGGCTTCCTGGAGTAAGGTCAGGAAACTATCGTTACCCAGATGTCCGCCATAATTGATATCGGTAATGCGTACGGCTATTTCTGTGGTGAAATGAAAAGTATCGGGTATTTGGAGTTTGATACGGTTCATTTTGATATTTGGGCGGTTAAAAATTGCAGCAGTTTGTCCAAAGCTTTTTTCCGGTGACTGTACTTATTCTTTTCTCCTGTATTCATTTCAGCGAAGCTGTTGGTGGCGCCATCAGGTACAAATACCGGATCATAACCAAAGCCACCGGAGCCGGTTGGTTCAAACAGAATGGTGCCGGTGCAGATGCCTTCGAACTGGTACTCTTTACCCTGCAAGAGCAGGGATATGACGGTACGAAATCTTGCGCTGCGATCTGTTTGTCCGTTTAGCCTGCTAAGCAATAAATGAATGTTATCTGAAGATTTTCTGCCTTCGCCTGCATAGCGGGCGCTTTTTACACCCGGCTCTCCCTGCAGGGCTTTCACTTCCAGGCCGGTATCTTCACTGAAGCAATCATTTCCGGTAAGCCGATAAATAGTCGTGGATTTTTCTGTAGCATTGGCTTCAAGGGTCGGATGCGGTTCCGGAATATCTATGTGGATTCCGGCTTCCTGCAGGGTTAGAATACGGAAAGGCAGGTTGGGTACTGACCGGATTTCATCCGCTTTGTGGGTATTATTCGTCGCGAAAAGCAGTACGGGTTTCATGCCGGTAAATGTAAGGCAAGATGGTATAATACATGCTCCTGCAGCCAATGTCCTTCCGGCACACCGGGATGAAGGAAACGGCCTTTGGGTTGCATATGGATGCGTTGCATGAGTTTTTCGGACCGGCTGTTCTGAACAGCCGTAAAAGACCAGATTTCTTTCAAAAATGTATGGTTCCGGGCAAAATCAATACAGGCCTTTGCCGCTTCGCTAGCAAGCCCGCGGTTCCAGTATTTTTTGTCGAGTCGCCAGCCAATTTCGGTACAGGGTATGAACCAGGCAGGAAAAGAAGGCTCATGCAGGCCGGTAAACCCGATAAACCTGTTCTCCGCTTTATACACCAGGGCCCATACACCATAGCCCTTTGCGGCAAGTTGCTGTTGTAACCGATGGGCATGCTGATCACTCTCTTCCCGGCTTAATACAGCCGGAAAATACTGCATGACCGCAGGATCCGCATTGATCTGTGCATATATTTCCAGATCTGATTCCTGCCAGTCGCGCAGGAACAACCGTGGCGTTTCAATGATAAAGCAGCCTTTTGTATTTTGGCTTACCTTCATCACAGGTTGAAAATCTTTTTAAGACAGAGCCAGAGCTTGCTTTTTTCCAGCCTGGCATCAGCACTTTCACCCAGGAATGATGACAATGCCGGGGCAATCAGTATTTGACAATGATCGTATGACTGCACCTGGTAATCCGGGATCGTAAAGGGAAGAGCAATAGTTGCTGGCGGGATCCCGAAAAGCAGGAGGGTTGTTGGTAAAAGCCTGGCTTTGATGGTCTCATAATCCATCGGATAAACTGCCAGGTTCACAATGGCCACATCCCCCAGGTTTTTGCGACAGGCCCCTAATAAGGCTGTCAGCAGCTGCAGTGATGCTTCCGAAACATATACAGCCTCCTTCTCACTCACCAGCAGGGTAATTTTCTGTAAATTGCTTCCCAGGAACCATGCTTCTTTTTTGGCAGTTGGCTCTTCTTTGCGTGTGACTGTTTCCGGAATTCTCACCACAGGTTCTTCGCCCTGGATCAGGTGGTCTTTGTAGAGCGATGCAAGCAGTGCAGGAGGCAGTTT
>CAZAOR010000526.1:0-4705 GCA_964486805.1 uncultured Sediminibacterium sp.
ACATCCGGAATGCAACTACAATCTGAAGGTCTGCTTTTAACTGGCGAAGTGCATCTGCAAACAAAGGATCTTTGAGTTTTGCCGGCTGTAATACCGGCAGATTGTGTTCCAGGGCAAACTTTTTCACTGCGCTGGACTGTAGTTGCATACCACGGCCACCGGGTTTATCAGGAGCAGTAACAACGGCAACAATATGGCATCCTGCCTGTAACAGTGCATCCAGTGAAGCTACAGCAAAATCCGGTGTACCCATGAATACAATGCGCAACTGATTTAAACTGACAGGCGCCTTGCCGCGTAGATCATTCATGGTTCAAAGATATTGGGATGGAACAAACCAGTCTAATCTGTATCGGGATATAGCAAGTACTTTTTCCGGATGGTTTTAAATTTAGCCAGATCGGGCTGCCAGCTTGCCAGTATCATGGCTGCTGTTTTGCCTTCCATGATCTGGCGCATGAGTTGGTCGGTACCGGCCAGCCTATTAAAAGGCCGGTCTTTTTCATTACCTGTTGCGGATGCCCGGAAAAAATGGGCTTTATCCGGAAATAAACGATAGGCTTCCAGTAAATACTGTAGGTGGATCCCTACGGGCGGGTGCTGGCAGGTTTCCGGATAGTCCTGCAGAACATTCCAGCCATGACAGGGCTGGTTTTCACATCTGGGATGCATCGCGCCGGGTCCAGCCCGGGGGATGTACGTAAAAAGTGAGTCGGGCAAATCCGGATGCCCCACCTGTATGAAAGGCTGCTTTGTTCCTCTGCCTTCATTCAGGACAGTACCTTCCAGCAGGCAGTTACTGCCATACCAGTAAACAGCCGCCATATCTGGTAAATTGGGAGAAGGAGCAACCGGTAAATGGTAAAAACTTTGATGCGAATAATTTGCGCATTTAATCACCTGGAAATGAAATGGCGTATCGGGTGAATTTTCAGCACGCAGGTAGTACTGGTACTTTTCATTGGCTTTCGGGCTTAACCATTTCTCACCGGCTATCATAAACGCATATTCTGCCAGGGTCATCCCATATACCAGGGGTACCGGTTGCATGCCTACAAAGCTGCGGAAACCCGTATCCAGAACAGGACCGTCAATATAGAATCCGTTCGGATTAGGCCGGTCAAGCAGCATCATGGGCTTGCTGTTTTCAAAAGCAGCTTCCATGCACTCCTGCAGGGTTGAGAGGTAGGTATAACAACGAACCCCCACATCCTGCATATCAAAGAGTAAGATATCGATATCGGCCAGGTCACTGACTGACGGTTTTGTTTTTTGTCCGAACAGGGAAATGACCGGGATCCCCGTTTTGCCGTACCGGTCATTCCGGATAGCAGCCCCCGCATCAGCCAAACCGGATAAACCGTGTTCCGGGCTGAAAAGTTTGACGATGTGTAAGCCACGTTTCAAGAGGGTATCGGTCAGGGGTATGCCATCAATCACTGCCGAATGATTGGTGCAGATGCCAATTCGTTTGTCCTTCAACAGCGGGAGATACACATCCATGCGGTAATTAGCGGGCAGTATGGATTGTGCCGAACCTGTCTGGTAAAACGAGCAGCAGGCAATGCACAGGCAGAAAAAGTATCGTTGGATCAACGGCATGGAAAGAAAAATACGAAAAACCGGCTGGTTTTTGGGTACTAATCTTACTTTTGGCGGGATACCGTTCTATCTTGCAAGCCGTATACCCGCTACTGCAAATTCACTGGTAAGACAAGAGCCAAATAGCGATCTGAACCGATCCCTGCGGGAGGGATGCAAAAAAACAAGCATGCAACAAGTTAAAAAAGGTGATACTGTCAAAGTGCATTACCATGGTAAACTTACAGATGGAACAACATTCGATTCTTCTGAAGGCCGCACACCGCTTGAGTTTGAAGTAGGCGGCGGAATGGTTATTCCGGGGTTTGATGAAGGTGTGACCGGTATGGCAGTAGGTGAAAAGAAAACGATTACCATTCCGGCCGATCAGGCATACGGGCCACGTATGGAAGAGATGATCATGGAATTTCCGCGCGACCGCTTCCCGGCAGATATGGCACCGGAAGAGGGGATGCAACTTCAAATGAGCAACAGCCAGGGACAACAGTTTCCCGTGGTAGTGGTGGAAGTAAAGGAAGATGTGGTGGTACTGGATGCCAATCATCCGCTCGCAGGGGAGGTACTGATTTTTGATCTGGAGTTGGTGGACATTGCCGGCGGCAAACCCCTGATTATTATGCCCTGAGCATCCGAATAATTTTTTAAGCAGCGCCTGTAATAACGGGCGCTGCTTTTTTATAGGGGTATTTATTTTCGCCTCGGTAGCCACCATCCCAGCCACAACCCGCATAACCCCCAACTGGCAACTGCATCAATCAGGTGAGCCCTGACATCGAATAGCTTATACCAGATGAACTGATTATAGGGCTCATTGATGTAAACAATCAACCCGGTAAACAGGCAAGCCAGGAATACAGAACCGAAAGAAGGGGATGACCACTTGCCCAGGATCCAGCAAAGCAACCAAACCATAAAAATGGTGGCAATCAATCCCCGAACCATGTTCGTGATCATTTCGGATGAGGATACCTGCAGAATAGTATGGTACTGGATGGAGGCCCAAGGTTTTCCCTGGTAATGTTCCGCCTGTTTGGTTTCTTGTTCCATGGAACTGCCTTTGGGCATGGATGGCAGCAGGTAGCCGCCCTGGGCCGGTAATTGGGTGCTGAGGAAATGCAGGATACTGTCCTGGTTAGGCGTATAGTCCTGGGCGGGCCGGTGCAGCTCCAGGACGGTCCAGGATAGGGTTTGCCAGAGAAAGATCAGCAGGCCACCGACAAAAGCGCCGATGAGGGATTTTTTCATATAGCTTGATTTGTTTATCAGAAAAGTACACCACGCATTTCGTATTTGCAAGTGTTGAGCCCCCGGGCTGCATCTTGCAGGATGCTGTATCTTTCGGGCAAAAAATTATGGAAGGCTCCGTTCCGGCATCAGTTGCAGAAAGATTCATGCGGTATGTACAGATAGATACGCAGAGTGATCCCGCAAGTTCATCGGTCCCCAGTACTGCAAAACAAACAACGCTTTCCGCTTTACTTGTGACTGAATTAAAAGCAATGGGCATCGCGGATGCGGTGCTGGATGAATACGGCTATGTATATGCTACTATTCCCGCCAACCTGCCGGGAAAGATACCGGTACTGGCATTTTGCAGTCATGTGGATACCGCACCGGATTGCAGCGGTACGAACGTGAAACCCATCCTGCACCGGAATTACCAGGGACAGGATATCGTGCTGCCGGATGATCCAACGCAGGTATTGACCATGGATGCGCATCCATATCTCAGGCAACAGATCGGAAAAGATATCATCACAGCCAGTGGCCTTACTTTGTTAGGGGCCGATGATAAAGCAGGTGTTGCGATCATCATGCAAATGGTTGCCTGCCTGCAGCAGTCGCCATCCATACAGCAAGGCAAGATCCGGCTTTTGATTACACCGGACTAAGAAATAGGCCGCGGCGACGAACATGTGGAACAGGAAAAACTGGGAGCAGACTTCGGATATACCCTGGATGGCGGCGAAGCAGGCAGCTATGAAGACGAAACATTCAGTGCAGACGGATTATTGCTAACGGTTTATGGGGTTATTGCCCATCCCGGTTATGCACAGGGCAAACTCGTGAATGCACTGAAGCTGGCCGGGGAAATACTGGCAGCACTGCCCCAAACAGAATGGAGTCCGGAAACCACGGCAGGCAGGCAAGGATTTATACACCCGGTTCATATGGACGGATTGGCAGAAAAAGCTGTCATCGAATTTATTCTGCGGGATTTCGACACCGTGCGCTTGAAAGATTATGCTGACCGGCTGGGTGAAATAGCAAAGAAGATAGTGGATCAATACCCAGGTGCCCGGATAGAAATCAATGTTAAAACACAATACCGGAATATGCGGGAAGTATTGGCTACATACCCCTTTATCGAAAATTATACGCGTGAAGCCTATCAACGGGCGGGGATCGTACTCAAAAAAGAACCGATCCGGGGAGGCACGGATGGCAGCCGTCTCAGTTTTATGGGCCTGCCCTGCCCCAACCTGTTCACGGGTATGCAGGCTATCCACAGCCGCCAGGAATGGGTCGGTGTTGCTGATATGGAGTTGGCCGTGCGGATGCTGACTGAACTGGTACAGGTATGGGCGGAGCACCCTTTCGAGGGAAAAGCGATGTAATGTTTCCGGAAAAACAACGACTTATTAAATATCTGACGACCTTTAAGACAAACTTTTTATATGGAAAACCTATTTCAATATGGCGCTCTGGTTGTGCTGATCCTCATTTTACTGAGCGGACTGGTTTCCGTAAACCAGGGTACGATTGCCGTGGTCACACTATTTGGTAAGTACCGCCGTGTACTGCACCCGGGTTTGAATTTCAAGATTCCGGTGATAGAAAGGATATACAAGACCATCAGCATCCAGAATCGTTCTGTGGAACTGGAGTTCCAGGCAGTGACGCTTGACCAGGCGAATGTATATTTCAAATCCATGCTGCTCTATTCGGTTATAAACCAGGAAGAAGAGTCCATCAAAAATGTGGCATTCAAATTCATCAGTGACCGCGATCTCATGCAGGCCCTGATCCGCACGGTAGAGGGTAGTGTGCGTGGATTTGTAGCAACAAAAAAACAGGCGGAAATTCTGGTCTTGCGGAGGGA
>CAZAOR010000527.1:0-7180 GCA_964486805.1 uncultured Sediminibacterium sp.
AATAAACCGAAAGATGTTCAATACATAGCCGGATTATTCAAGGGGATGCTTTCCATGACCGAGGAACCGACCGATGCAGCACTGGATGTTTATACACAGGTAGTGTATCGGAATACACCCTATAATGCCGTAAAAGAAAAAATGGCACAGGGCGAGGCCGGCAATCCGATTCCCCGCAAAGTGGGAGACCCCAGCCCGATCAAATATGTGTTCTATGTTATCAAGGAAAACCGGACATACGACCAGGTACTGGGTGATATGCCCGAAGGGAATGGAGACCCCAGGCTGGTATTGTTCGGGGAGCATGTAACACCCAACCAGCATGCGATTGCCAGGAACTTTGTATTGTTAGATAATTTTTATGTAGATGGGGAAGTAAGTATGGACGGGCACAACTGGACAACCGGCGCTTACGCAACGGATTACCTCGAAAAGAACTGGGTAACCAGCTATGGCGGGCGCGGGGGCTCTTATGACGGAGAAGGTAACCGGGCAATTGCCAATAATAAAGGCGGTTTTATCTGGGATCACTGCAGCCGTGCCGGAGTGAGTTACCGCACTTATGGGGAGTTTGCGGATAATGGGAAAGCCAATATCCCAGTTCTGAAAGACCATCTCTGCCCCTATTACCCGGGATTTAATCTTAGCATTCCCGATACCTTGCGTTTCCGCTTATGGAAGCAGGATTTTGATTCCCTGTTGCGGTTGAATGCTGTACCCCATTTTAATACGGTTCGACTGGGTAATGACCATACCGAAGGGATGAAAAAAGGGCGACTGTCACCCTATGCACATGTGGCAGATAATGACCTCTCCGTAGGCATGTTGGTTGATTACCTGAGCAAGAGCCCGATCTGGAAAGAGACCGCCATCTTTATTGTAGAAGATGATGCACAGAATGGCGCCGATCATGTGGATGCACACCGCAGTACGGCTTATCTCGCCGGCGGATTCGTCAAAAGGAATTTTGTGGATCATACGCCCTATACTACCTCCTCGATTCTTCGGACTATGGAACTGATTCTGGGGTTATCGCCCATGACACAGTATGATGCAGCAGCCGTGCCTCTGTGGCGCGCATTCCAGGCGAATGCTGACCTGCGGGGTTTTGATGTACTGCCTGAACGTGTTGATATGGGAGAGCGCAATACCGCCATGAACGAATGGCAGCGCCGTTCAGAAAAATTCAATCTGAACAAGGAAGATGCCGTACCCGATCTGGAATTCAATACCGTATTATGGTATGGCCTGAAAGGAACAGCCGTCCCCTTCCCAGGACCGCGTAGAGCTGCATTTTTCCATCCAGGAGAGAAGGATGATGATTAAATGGTAAATCGAAAAATGAAAAATCGCAGGGAAAGGCAAAATGGCTTTCATTCATAGTCTTTCATAACAAGTTCCGGTTTATGAGGGTGTTTACCACAATCCCATCAATCCGAAGCTCCGCCATGTTATCTGTCATTTTTCAAATTTCGTTATTCATTTTTTAGTTAATTACTGGCTATCACAACTTTGGTTGCAATCTTTTCATTGCCTGCATCATCCCGAACAACCACCAGGTAAACACCACTGGCAATGATATGCCCCAGGTAATTCTTTCCGTTCCAGACTGCCTGCCCGCCCAGCGAACGAGTTTGAAATACCAGCCGTCCGCTGAGATCTGTTATCTTGACAAGTGAGTTATCCGCCAATCCCCTGATGGCAATGGTGCCCTGATATCCGGGTGGAACCGGATTGGGAAACACCAGCACCGTATTTTTATCCGGGTTGACAACAGGCGCTGTTGCCGTACTGCGAAAACTGCAGATACCATTACTGGTAGCCAAGAATACTTCCCCGGAGTTGGGATCAATGGCAATTTTACGAATATCGTCGCTTAATAGCGGACTATTCTCGGCTGAGAAACGGTAAATGATCTGTTGCCCGTCAGCGCTGATCAGCCAGACACCATTTTTGGTGCCTACCCATTTCCTGTTTGCACCATCCACAGCCATACATTGCACCACTTCATCCCGGAACAGGTATCCTGCAAACTGATCCTGCTGTACAACGGGCAAACTGGCTTCGCAACTGTTGCTGAAAGGAGAATTGGTACAGGTGATAATACCTATCCCCTGGTCGGTACCTACCCATATAAATCCATCTTTGTCCTTTACCAGACAAAGTACATTATTGATGGGCAGGTTTCCACTGCCGGATCCGGCGCGGAAATATTTCCATTGGTCATCCTGCAGGTTATCGGCCTGTTTACCGGGATTGTAGCAGAAAACGCCATTTCCTTTCGGGCTTTGAATCCAGAGCTGTTGCTGGTCGTCTATAACAATCTGGCCAATGGCATTTTCGGTATGTGAAAAGGGAATCGGAATCGCTATCCAGCTGCCATCCGGTTTGTGAAGTTGCAGGTCCTGGGCAGCGCCATAATTGCTGATCCAGAGATTACCCTGCTCATCAAATGCCAGCCCGCTAACACGGTAACTGCCCGCATCTCCGATTGCTGGCTGCAGTGAACTGTTTTGCTTGAATAATTGAATATTGCCTTGCTGGTCCAGTCGCAAAAGACCGCCCCCATAACTGCCAGCCCAAAGCGATGAATCAGCTTTATTGAAGGCAAGACTGATGAAATCCAATACCGAATCGAGCAGGGGGGTATTAGCGGCATTTTTATACATCCAGGAGTCATGCTGGAAAAAATAAAGGCCGTTGCGGTTATACTGGTAGTTCCAGGAAGCATTCACACTGCCTGCCGCAGCATAGATTGAACCGTTGGCGGCTAATAAATCACCATCGGCGGTACCGGGTGGTCCATTCGGAATAAAACGGGTCACCGTTGAATTGAAGCGCGCGAGTCCTCCATACTGGTCGGCCACCCAGGTATCCCCGCCCGACAGCAGGGCCATCCTGGGATAAGAAATGACATTGCTTTGCGCAATGGTTTTTTCAATCAGCCCGGAAGGATTGAGAATGATCACCCGCGAAGCGCCATTGCTTTTACGTTGGCAAACGGTTATTTTACCGGCTGAAGCAGCAGCTTCTATGATGGGCCAGGCCGTATCTGCATACAATAAATGCCACTGATTGGCTGATTGTATCCACAAAGAGTCATTTTTCCTGGCGATCAGTTGCTGATTCAGTGCGAAGATATTGTTAACCGGGCCCGCACCCAGCGCTGAACTGAGGCTGATATTCTGCCAGTGTAAAAAATTGGCAGGGAGGGGATCCGATAATGCTATGCTTTTCAGCCCCTCATCTGTAGCCGCGTACAGGGTGTTACCATCTGAAATACATGCGTGAACAGGGGTTTGCAACCCATTGGCACCAATCACCCAGGTGTCTCTGACCTCCTGCTTTACCAGGTTGATAACAATAATGCCCAGCCCAGTACCCAGGTAGGCAAACCCGTTATTGCAATAGATGGATTGGATGGATTTATTGCCCGGAAAACTGCTCCTGGCAATATCAGGCAGGTTACTGACACTGCTACCCCGGAGAAAATCCAGGTTGCTGTTCGTATAGGCGATCAGCAACTGTTGTTGGCCAGCATCCCAACCAATACAGGCGATGGGTACATCCGAAAGACCGGTAGTTTTATTATAGCGAGTAATATTGTCCTGTGCATCTATTGCAAACAAAGCGTCACTCACCGCACAATACAGTTGATCCCCTTGAACAATCTGAAAAGCCTGCTGGTAATTGAGGTGGTCGCGCCACTCGCCTATTGGCGGAACCTGCGATTGAGATTGGAGATAGAATGGCTGAAAAAATATGAAGCAGCAAAATGCGATTGCCGGTAAATGGCGGAATGAACGGTCAGAATATGTTTTTGCGGGCACTTGCGGGCGCTTTCCTGAAAGTTATAGATCAAATATGCACGATGCCGTTTTTAATGGCAAATATAGCCAGGCCGACCCTGGTTTTCACATCCAGTTTTTTGAACAGATTATCGCGGTAGGTGTCAATGGTGCGGGGGCTCAGGCACATTTCATCTGCAATTTCCTTATAGGTTTTTTCTGTGCAGATCCAGCGAAGGAAAGTTACTTCGTTCTCGCTGAGGCTGCTCAAGGCAAAAGCTTCTTCTTCCAGTGATTCTTCCTGGTTAATATAATGCATGAGTTTATTACTCACCAGTTCATTGATATAATAACCACTATCGCGGATATTATCAAGTGCATCTTTAAATATTTTCGGTTTACTGTCTTTGAGAATATAACCACGCGCGCCGTTTTTCAGCATCCGTATGATAGCGGTATCATTTTCCAGCATGCTCAATACGAGTACTTTTGTTTTTGGAAGGTGTGTTTTCATCCAGAGTGCGGTATCGTAGCCGTCCATAACAGGCATGGTAATATCCAGCAGAACAATATCGGGTGGTGTTTTGGCTTTCACCAGGTCGATGAAATGCTTGCCATTATCTGCTTCCATGACTACTTTGAAACCTTCAAAAGAATCTATCATGGCCGCAAGGCCGGTTCTGAGTAATTCATGGTCATCTACCAGGGCAACTGAGGTCATAACTGGGAGGATTTCGATGGTACATGTAAAGTTATGATTGTTCCGTTACCCGGCGAACTGTTTACTTCCACCCTGGTCTGGATCATTTTTGCACGGTTGATGATATTGCGAAGACCGATGCCTGGCCGGTCTTCCTGCAGCAGCGCGGGATTAAATCCAATACCGTTATCGCTGATGCGGATAATCGTTTCCCTTTCCTGGTCAGAGCGGATCTCCACATCGATCCGGGTGGCATGTGCATGCTTGATGATATTATTGATGATTTCCTGGATCATGCGATACAGGATGATATCGGTATTGGCGTCCAGTATATGAAAGTTATCCGATGCATAGAAATGAGTTTGAAAACGGCCGGTTTTTTCGAGCGAATTCAACAATTGGCGGATAGATTCGGTGATACCGATATTGTGGATGCGGTTATTATGTAAGTTATGACTGAGGTCGCGCAGGTCCTTGATAGCTTTCCCGAGCAGTTCATCGGTCTGGATCAGCTTTTCTTCTGCTACCTTGGTTTCAAAAGTGTTGAGGTTAAGCCGGGCCAGGCTGAGTATCTGGCCAATATTGTCGTGGATTTCCTGGCTGATATAGTTGAATGCCTGCTCCTGTATTTCCAGTTGGGTTTTCAGCAGGGTTTGCTCGAAGCGGTTGCGCATCTCTTCTTTTTCTTCTTTATTCTTGCGGTGCCTGCGGTGGAATACGATTACCAGTAATAACAGGAAACTGCCTATCAGGATAAAGAAAACCGAAGCGACTACAATGGAGATGAGTATGTCTTCTTGTTTCTGCGGCATAAATAAAAGGCAATAGAAAAGGAAGAGTATAAAACTACATTCAAGCTACGATTAATAAGCGAGTAAATATGATTGCCCAGCGTTTTCAATTCATTGATAACAAGGTATTCAAAAAGGGCATTGATAATGACTGACCCAAAATAAAAGATCAACAGACCGTTACATATCCAGAAAAAAGGCTGTTTGGCTAATTGCTGATCAATCTGATCTGGTTGCACTGATTCGTAAAAAAAGAAACAACAGAAAATAAGGATAAAAAAGGAGCCGAAGAGAAAGGTATAAGTATTGAAAGTCTTGTTAAGGCCCTGCAAAAAAATGATATTCAGTGTGGAGGCAATGATGACAACTGGAATGAAATAAAGTGAAAATGACCGAAAGGCTTTTTTGTGCAGGTTTCGAAAAAAAATAAAGGAATAAAAACAGAATTCACCCGTGGTAAAAATATTGTACATCGCATACTTGGATTGAACAGATACATCCAGCAGGCGCCCGCAAAGTTCAACAGTAACAGTCAGGAATAAAAAAGGGATAAAATAAAAAAGTGAACCCTTAGGTTCACGTTTTAAAAATAATATGGCGAAAACCAAAGATAGAATCTCAGCGATAAGTGATATCGAAGGCTGCATTATCCGGTTTCAGCTGCGAAACTTTATCTCTAATGAACGCTCCCCCTTAAGGAACCAGTTCACCATGATTCAAGAATTCATCCGGACCACCACCATCCGATACTCCATCATTTCTGCGACCACCGGCGCTGGAACCAGGCAGGTTATTACCGGTAAAGAACACAGTTAAACGACCGTTGTCTTTGCTGTTCACTGCATTTGCACCTTGACCGTAAACGCCAAAGTTTACCAGGATCACATCACTACCGTACTTGGTACGAAGATTGTGAATAAAGGATTCGAGATCCTTAGCGGAAAATGCCACATACTGGGTTTGTGACTTGGAACTGCCATAAACGCGGGCATAATTGGATGCCAGTGCAGAGGCGTAGGAGGGTTGTATAGAACCCGCAAAATTACCAGCCCCGGCAACACCTACCTGCATAGATTCAGAACCGGTAGCGGTAGATGCTGAATTAGCGGAGGGGCTTTGCTCTTTTTGACAGGCAGCAAATGCAGTCAATGCAAACACAACCAGCAAACCTTTCAGGGTTGTTGACAGGGAAAACTTTTTCATAAACAATAGTATTAGTAGCCTTTCTGACTTAATGAACTATAACTTAACCTCTGCAAGGTAGGAAATACCTACATAAACTTCGAAATAATTCGATAACGAATCACCGAAAATTTCTTAAATAAATTGAAAATCAATTATTTATAGATTTAAGCAGCAAAAAAAACGGTGTTTTTCCCGGCAAAAAAACGGTGTTTTCGCGGTATTCCATTCATTTTAAATCCATTATCGATAGCAGGTTCTAATCTTTTTCTAATGTGTTCGGATTCCAGTTAGCAGATCAGTTACGGGCTTTTTGCATGCTGCTTCGAAGGGTCCGGTAAATCATGGAGCCAATCAGCACCAGCAGTAAGAGTGCCACTGCGGGCATTTGCCAGGATGGCCAAGGACTGAGCCGGATCTGTTCCGCCAATAAGCGGCTTGCCGACAGCCATTGGAAAAAACAGACAATCCCCACCGATAAAAGTATATTGCAGAGATGCACCGGGAAAAATCGACCGAATAAAAAACCGACCAGCTTCTGCGGAGAGATCCCCAGTTGTACCAGTAATCGGATCTCATCCCTACTCGCATTCACCGTCAATTGCACAAAAAGTGTAAATACCAGTAAGGCGAATACCAGCATGAGGATCCCCGCAATACCCGAAATCCCCGCAACCAGATCCACTATCTGCCGGTATTTACTGAACCTTGTTTTATCA
>CAZAOR010000528.1:0-7836 GCA_964486805.1 uncultured Sediminibacterium sp.
ATACATGGAAGCAGATATCGTGGTCAATGTACAGTGTGATGAACCCTTAGTTCAAAAAAAACCTTTGGACCGGTTATTTTCTGTTTTCAAAGAGCCGGACGGGGAACAGGTCCAGGTAGCCTCGCTGATGCAGGTAATGCACGACCAGTCACAGATCGAAGATCCGAATTTTGTAAAAGTGGCAGTAGATAAACACATGCGGGCGCTGTTTTTTTCAAGAAGTGTGATACCGTATCCGAGAAACAAAGAACAGGGGACCTACTATTATGAGCATATCGGGGTGTACGCATTCCGAAAACAGGCGCTGCTCTCTTTTACAAAATGGCCGATTACCCCGCTGGAAGCGGCGGAGAAAATAGAATGCCTGCGCTACCTGGAAAACGGTGTGCCCATTAAAATGGTGATAACGGATTATATGGGCGTTGAAATTGATACGCCGGCCGACTTGGCCAAAGCGTCCCTGCTTTTAACGCAGTAAGGAATGCCCGGTATTCGTATCTTACAGGTTGACTGAACTTCTATATGCCGACTGTCACCAATCATTTTTTCGTCAAAAGTTCCCGGAAAGTATTCTGGCTGGTTGTTTTTGCCATTATTTCCTTTTTGCTTTTTGCCGGTCTTTTGTATAACCAGGGCCGTAAACAAGGGATATCGCGGTACTGGGTTGAGCGAAGCAATAAAGCCATTGCTAATATCGACTCAATCGGTCTGGCATTTCTGGAGGCGCAAACAGTAACCCGTAATTACCTGTTAACAGGAGAGTCTGAATGGAAAAAGAAACTGCAAAATATACATCAACGTATTCGCCGGCAGATGGATACCCTGCAGGCATATATTGCGGATAATCAGGTAGAAAACAGCCTGGTACAGCAGTTAGCCGTTCTTTCAGATAAGAAAAAGCAGTTTCAACTGGATATTATCTCCGAATTGATACCGGTACAGGAGAAAATGAAAAAGCTGAGAAGCAATGGTGAAGCGGATCAGCAAAACCGGGAGTTACAACTCAGCCTGGAGAGAGTTCGTCACCAGGAAAGCCTGGAACTGAAACAACGCATTCAGCAAAATCAGGCCAGCTATAGTACCATCATTACACTCATTTGTATCAGCGGTGGTTTTTCCATAATCCTTGTACTGGTTATTCTTTACCAGTTAAACCAGGATGTCCGTTTGCGAAAAGATGCAGAAGCCAGACTGGCCGACAGAGAAAAACTTTACCGGAACCTGATTGAAAATGCCGGTGTGATCATGTACACAACAGACAAGGCCGGGCATATCAATTTTGTGAATAATCGCGTAACAGAAATTACGGGATATCGTGTAGAGGAACTGGTGGGTAAGCATTTCTCGATATTGCTGGAAACCGAAAAAATTCAGGAGATTATACAGTTCTATGCAGATCAATTCGTCCGGGCAATACCCACTACGGTGCTCGAGTTTCCAATACGACCAAAGGGTGGTGGCGTCAAATGGGTAGAACAGTCGGCCCAGTTGATTACAGAAGATGGAAAGCATGCTGGATTTCAATGCATGGTAAAGGATATTACCGAGCGCAAACTGATGGAGGCAGAACTGGGCAAATCAGAAAAGAGCCGCAAAGAAAACGAATACCGCCTCCATGCGATCATGGAAAACTCTACTGCATTGATTTTCCTAAAGGATTTGCAGGGGCGTTATGTGATGGCCAACCGGAAGTTCAAAACATTTTTCGGCATTTCAGATGAGTTGCTGATTGGACAAACGGATTATGATTTTAATCCCCCGGAACTTGCCGATCATTATAAGCAAATGGATGAACAGGTGTTCCGGACGCGGCAACCGATGGAAAGCGAGGAAAAAATTGAAACGATCTGGGGAACCAAACACCTGCTCCTGCTGAAGTTTCCATTGCTTACCCAGGATCATGAATTATTGGGTGTGAGCGGGATTGCAACTGATATCACGGATAAGGTTGAGTTACAGCGACAACACCTTGCATCATTACAAAAAGCGGAAAAAGCACAGCAAATTCAGGAACAATTCCTGGCCAATATGAGCCATGAGATCCGTACACCCATGAATGGGATACAGGGCATGACCAGGTTACTGCTGGAAACAGCCCTGACGGAGGAGCAGCGAAAATATACAGACATCATCAGCCGTTCGCTCAGTAACCTGGTTGCAATTGTGAATAATGTACTGGATTATTCAAATCTGACAGCCGGAAAACTGGTACTGGACAGCTTTGTATTCCGGATCCGGGATGTATTGCAGGAGATTGCCCGGAATTGTGAAAACCAATTGCTGAACAGGCCGGTTGCATTTAAAATGGAAATTGATGCAGCCGTTCCGGATCTTGTGAAAGGCGATGCTTACCGGCTAAAACAGGTATTGACCAATCTGACCGGGAATGCGATCAAATTCACAGAAAAGGGAGAGATTTCATTGTTTGTTTCACTGGAGGGTAAGAAGGAGGAAAAAGCAATCCTCCAGTTCCGCTTAGAAGACACCGGAATTGGCATACCGGAAAATAAGCTGGAAACCATTTTTGAAAGCTTTGCACAGGCCGGAAAAAATATTTCCAGCGACTATGGCGGAGCTGGCCTGGGTCTGAGTATCAGCAGGGGACTGATCGAATTGCAAGGAGGACGAATTTGGGCAACCAATAATCCCGGGAATGGGGCTGCATTCATTTTCAGGATTCCATTCTCATTGGCAGATCTGGCAGAGACTCCGGCCTCCACAGAGGATTATTCAGAACGATTGAAGGGTATCCGGATTCTGGTGGTTGAAGACAATCCGGTAAATCAAATGCTGGTCAGAATCGTTCTGAAAAAAATACAGGTCAATATTGAAGTGGCTTCCAATGGCATGGAAGCCATTGAATGTTGCCGGAAACAAGCCTTTGATCTGATCATTATGGACCTGCAGATGCCTGAAATGGATGGATATGAAACGACCCGTTACCTGCGACAGGAGATGAAACTGAAAACACCGATCATTGCCATGACAGCGACAGCCCTCAAAGAAGACCAGGAAAAAAGCGCCGCTGTCGGGATGAATGATTTTATGATCAAACCGTTTGACTTCAACGATTTATATGAACGATTGATAAGACTCCTGTTCAGCGGTCAAAAAGAAACCAGGCAGGAATTGAACCCGCAACGCCAAGAAACGTTATTTGATTTATCAGACTTACTGGAGCTGGATGATACTGAAGCGCTGCAGGAAATAGTGGGTATGTTTTTGTCAACGGCTCCTGCGGATATTATTGCGTTAAGCCAATATACCAAGGAGGAACAACGGGATACCTTATCGCGGGCGGCACATAAGCTCAAAAGTGCATTGGCCACCATCCAGGCAAGACCGATGATCGCCATGATGCGGAAAATTGAGCTGGGTGCGAAAGAGGGCGTTGCCATGGCCGAGCTTCAACAATGGGTTCAGGAAGCCATTGCCGCTCTTCCGGAGCTGGAGAATGGCTTGCGGGATGCGGTGAAACAAACCGGTCATGATTCAACAGGGTAAACTGCATATAAAATAGCAAATTTGTATTCTTGGAGTCCAATTCTCATATATGAAAATTCTTGTTGCAGAAGATGAACCCCTTCTATTAAAAACAATAGAACTAAAACTTAAAAAAGAAGGATATGAGGTACTGACCGCTACGGATGGAAGGGCGGCTATCGCGGCCATCCAGGAACAAGAACCGGATATGGTTATTACCGATATCATGATGCCTTATGCCTCAGGCCTTGAAATTGTATCGGTTGTGCAAAAAGGCGCCAAAAAAATCCCTACCATCATCTTATCTGCCATGGAACAGGAGCAGGTGGTAATGGAAGCATTTGAACTGGGTGCAGATGATTATATCACCAAGCCCTTTAGCCTGAATGAAATGGTCATGCGGGTAAAAAAACTGACGATTCGCATGAAATCCTGATCTGCCGGAACAATCCGTAAAAAAAGAACGTTACGAGTATGAAACCTTTGCTGTTTGCTTTTCTTTTGATGCTGCCTGCAGGAACTATGTTTGCACAGGATACAATGACTTCAGACGGATTATTGATTGCGGCTAAGAAAGCGGCATTCGACCAAAAAAATTATGCGCTGGCCAAAATCCGGCTGTACCGGGCTATGCAGATCAGCCCGGACTATGCGGATATTCAGGTTTTTTTAGGCCGAATATATACCTGGACAGATAATCAGGACAGTGCCCGATATTTTTTTGAAAAGGTGCTGAAAAAGAATCCCGGTTATGAAGATGCTGCCATTGGCCTGGCAGACCTGGAATACTGGAATGATGCCAATGATGCGGCGCTGAAAACGATTGATGAGGGACTTGTTTACCATCCTTCATCAACCGGTCTTCTTTATCGCCATGCACGTATACTTTACGTGTTGCACAGGTATGCGGAGGCACAAAACGGGATTGATCTTTTATTGAAAACTGACAGGAATAATGCAGAAGCAAGGGCCCTGGCAGACCGGATCAAGGATGCTGCAGCCAGGAATAAGATAGGCTTATCGTATGATTTCGTTTATTTCGATAAACAGTTCAGTGACCCCTGGCATTTGGCAAATTTTTCCTACACCCATACCACCAATATCGGATCTATCACTGCAAACATTAATTATGCCAACCGCTTTCGCGAGAATGGGGTCCAATATGAACTGGAGGCCTATCCCCATATTTCCCGCATCTTTTATGCCTATCTAGATATCGGGTACGCTGATATGGTAGGCGTATTTCCGCAATGGCGGGGCGGGGGCTCTCTCTATGCAAATCTCCCCAAAAGCTTCGAGGGGGAATTGGGATTCCGGTATCTGAAGTTTTCAGGCGACCCTACCTGGATTTATACAGCCTATCTCGGTAAATATTATAAAAGCTGGTTGTTTGGTATCCGGACTTACCAGACACCTAATATTTATGTTTCCGGTGTTTCCGGCTCCTATTCGGCCTCAGCCAGGTATTATTTTGGCGGAGCAGATGATGTAATCGGTATCTCCGCGGGCTACGGCATTTCACCGGATGACCGCCAAAATACCGTCCTGTATGCTGACAGCGGATACCAGTTCCGGTCCTATAAAGCAGGCATTGATTTTAAGAAGAAAATATCCCGGCTGAATGTTCTCAGTGCAGGCTTCAGCTGGTTTAATCAGGAATATCTTCCGCACACCCAAGGCAATCAATACCAATTCAGCATCGGATGGGTACATCGTTTTTAAAGAAAAGGCGGATCTCATTTTTACCGATTATTCTGGTATTACTTATAGGGATACCCGTATGGATGTACGTAGCCTGGGTGTTCACGCCGAAAAGAAAACTGGTTGTAGCTATTATCGATAAAACAGTACAAACCTCGGCCGGGCAGGAGCATATTTCACTTGACTGGGTGCTGACACAGGAGAAATTCACAAAAAACAATAACCAATTATACAGGAGCGACAAGGATTATTTCGGATTCTTTCCCGGTCAACAGAAAAAGTATCAATTGCGGGGCCTGGAAGCACTTGACGAAGACCAGATCAATCAGTTGAGCGAAGAGTCGGATCTGGTATACATGACGGACTCCTATGGCATTTTCAGAAGTGAATGGATGGCAGAAGGGAATGCTCAGGAACGTTCCGGCATCATATATGGCGGCATGAGCGACCAGGACCTGGCTTTGTTTTCGGCCATGAAGGCGAGGCATAAATTGATTGTGTCCGAGTTTAACAGTATGGGCTCACCCACTACACCGGATAACAGGGCAAGGTTTGAAAACGCGTTCGGCGTAAAATGGACGGGCTGGATCGGCCGGTATTTTGACTCTTTTGATACAACCGTTAATAAAGAGTTGCCGAAATGGCTGATCCATAATTATCGCCGGCAACATGGCGGTGCATGGCCTTTCAGGAAAAGCGGCATTGCTTTTATTCATACCGGCGATCAAATTGTAATAGTAGAAAAAGAGAAAGAACTTCTGGATGATATTCCCCGTATTGAAGTTTCCAGGGAAGGGCAGAATCATTATCAACTTCCCCAAACGATCCGGTACCCATTCTGGTTTGATATTGTTGCAGCAGATACCGGATATAATCATTACCTGGCTACCTTTCAACTGGATGTCAATGAAAAAGGGAGGGCCCTCTTACAGCAAAATGGCATCCCCAGCCAATTTCCTGCTATCACCGTTCATATTAACCGAGATTATAGGTTCTTTTATTTTTCCGGAGATTTCTGCGACAACCCCATCGTATTATCGGGAGCTTACCTCAAATGGGTACATTATCTGGATTGGTTTTTTTATAACCGCCATGATCCGCAGGAAAGACGCAGTTTTTTCTGGTTGTTTTACCGACCCCTGGTTACGACCATATTGAATGATTATTACCACACGCTGCACCACCCCTGAAAGCCCAGTTATTTCGGAGCATATTTGCGTAATAGGGAGTCAGGCAGGATGGATGCCGGATTTTTAATAAACAGATTATTTCGATTCATGAATTGCGAGAAAGCCGCCTGCAATAGGGCTGATTTTTCGGGGTCATTCTGGCTGATCAGATCCATATCGGGACTGATCTGAAACAGGGTGCCATTGTTAAGCAGGTAGTCCCCCATAACAAAATCTGCTATTTCCGTCTTGGTTTGCATCAGGGGGTAGGCATGTATGTTTCGGAAACGCCTGGCCGTATCAAGTCCGCTACCCATCCAGCTTGCTGCAGCTGGAATCGCGATATGTGTATCATGATGCAGCCAGTTGAGGAGGCTCGGTGTTATATCAAAATGGGTGGAAATCGCAGAAAAACGGGCTGTCCTGTTTAGGCGCGGTGAATAAATGATGAGGGGAACATGGTACCTGTCGATCTTGGTGGTCATCGGGATTTCAGGCATTCGGTGGTCGCCCGTGATAATGAAAACCGTATTTTGAAAATCAGGCCGCTGACGGTATGCCTGTATGAATGACCGAACCGCGTCATCCAGGAATAAAATACTAGCAAACTGGTACTTGTAATTACGCCTTTCCTCGCGGATATTTTCCGGCATCTGCAATTCCTGCATTCTTTGCTCAAACTTTTGCAAATAATGTTCCTGTTCATTGATGAAAAAGGGATTGTGTGTTGACACGGTAAGTACGACATTCAGATAAGGCTGCGGGTTATTGGTCGAAAGATATCTGCGAAACAATTCTTTATCGCCATAGCCCCAGGTAAAACCATTGGTCAGAGGCATCTTTTGATATCCAGGCGGAAAATTGTTTTCATCATTTACCTGCTGGATTCCATTGATATGAAAGAATTGCCCCATGTTGTCAAACTTCGCATCACCACCATAGTAAAAAGCGCAGTTGTATCCGTTGTTGTGCAGGATATTGAGCAGGGATAGATGTTTGGGCATATTATCCCCCAACTCATTGAACCCATTTTTACCAAAAGGCAGGGATCCAAGGACGGAAGGTAAAACAGCAAAAGTACGCCCGCCCTCACTCAGAAAGTTTTGCCAGTAAAGGCTGTGACCTGAAAGCGAATCGATAAAGGGGGTAAAATTGCCAAGATAGGCGCCCTGATTAGTAAATGCTCTGCCTAGTCCCTCTACAAGCAGGATAACAATATTGGGCGGCGTAGAGTCTTTTTTGAAAAAAGGTCCCAGAACATCCGTTGCGGTATCCACCCGATGCAGGAAAGGATATTGGCGTTCATCCAGGTATTTAAATGATACCGTTCTTTCACTGCTCTCGGCATCTCCTTCAAATTGGGAATTGAATGCTGAATAGATATCCGGCTCCTCAATATGCGGGAAGAAATGCTGGTAGCTTTTATCCAAAAAATACCAGGCTTTATTCATCGTAAGATTATTGCTGTATTCGTCGGCTATTC
>CAZAOR010000529.1:0-7051 GCA_964486805.1 uncultured Sediminibacterium sp.
ATTCTGCAGCATCCGTACTCGGAAATAGGATTCAAATACCGGCAGTTCAAAAAAAAGCGAATCCTGCCGGATATGCACATGCTTCAAACCAATCTTTTCGGTACCATTCACAATGGTAATGGCCGGTGTTTTCCCGTCGAGGCTGACGGTAAAGTGAAATACGATCCGCTTACCATCTTCCCGGTGCAGGTAACCTGTCCATGCTCCGTTTTTCGGCAGGATTTTGTTTTGTGCAGTTGCCCATAAGGCAATGAATGAACTCAATAAGACAAAGAGGAAATTTTTCAAGCGCAAATTTTTCCCGAAATTATTCCAGCAACCGGTAATCACCTTGTTAATTTCCGTAACGCGAAAGTATTACCCGTCAGGGCTGATCCGGCTGCCGGGGTTTTACTTCCAGTTCTTCCCAAGGCGTTGATCCGTCATGCTTTCGTTCAAATAACAGGTCATTTGCAGTGCCGATCACAATTTCAGCTGTAGTGTACACCTTACATCCGTCTAGCAAATGCCCGCCGATTGTTTTACCGGTGCTGTCAGCCAGCGCAATATGCAGATGCGATCCCTTTGCCGATAAGGTCCCGGTCAGGCTTACGATTTCAAAATGCCCCTTGTCGCCATATCCTTTTTCCTGGTTGGCAAAACGCAATTGGTACTCGGTCAGGCTTCCTGCACAGGTTGCGATCCATCCGGCGCCGATTTGTTTTTCGCGTGCAAATTTTTCGATAGACTGTTTCAGGTCCTGGCCTGGCAGCAATCTGAATGCATAAATTTCCGGCATCCTTTCTGGTTTTTTGCAGGCGGCTAGGCCGCCGATGAGCCCACAATAAAGTATCCACCTGTGCATGAACACTAAGATACAATTTTAATAGCAGCCGCTATTTCTGCCAGGCATTTGCTATCTTGGGAATCATAAAGTTGGCCCATGCGTTTTCTGCTTGCCTTATTTTGGATAGGCTTTACTGCCAGTTTACCGGCACAGGAATACTACCTGTTTGTCGGTACTTATACTTCGGGTAAAAGCAAGGGAATTTATGTGTACCGATTGAATGAAAAAACCGGGGAATTGTCGACGGTCAGTCATACCGATACGGCAAGCAACCCTTCTTTCCTGGTCCCCTCCCCGAATGGCAATTACCTTTATGCCGTCAATGAGAATGCCGGTACTCGCTCCGGCAGCGTCTCAGCCTATGCTTTTGACAAATCAACCGGCACCTTGCATTTGCTGAACCAGGTACCAACAGGCGGAGATGATCCCTGCCATGTTTCCATCACCCGCAATGGTAAATGGCTGACCGTTGCCAATTACAGCGGGGGAAGTCTGGCTGTATTTCCTATACGACCCGATGGTTCCCTGCAGCCTTTCGTGCAACTGATCCGGCATCAAGGGAAAAGTGTGAATCCGGAACGACAGGAGAAAGCGCATGTGCATGCTTCTTTCTTCTCCCCCGATGAAAAGATATTACTCGCAACCGACCTGGGTATGGATGAAGTGAGTGTATACCCCTTCCGGCAGGATCTCGGGAAGCCCTTGCAAACAAAAGGTGCGCATGTGATCAAAATTCATCCCGGCGGCGGCCCCAGGCATCTCTGCTTTTCTCCGGACAATAAATTCCTGTATATCATGGAAGAAATGGGGGGATCAGTAGACGTATACCAATACCAGCATGGGAATACGGTCTTCCTGCAGCGGATAGCCAGCCATCCCCCTGATTATCCCGGACAGCCCGGCAGTGCAGATATACACATTTCGCCGGACGGAAAATTCCTCTATGCCTCCAACCGGGGCAACGAAAATAATATTGCCATTTTCGCTGTTTTACCCGATGGGCGATTGAAAGCGGCCGGATACCAATCGGCAGATGGCAACGGGCCGAGAAATTTCATGATCGACCCGGAAGGTAATTTTTTACTCGTAGCCAACCAGCAAACCAATAATATCGTTGTTTTCAGGCGAAATAAAGAAGACGGCTCCCTGCAACCGACCCTGCAGCAGGTGAATGTGCCCAATCCTGTTTGCCTGAAAATTTTATACCCCTAACCGGTACCTATTCAGTTAAACCACCTGCCCCATGCAAAACTGGAAAATCAAACTCTCCCTGTTCCTGAATTATTTTGTATTTGCCATCCTCCTGAATAGTGTAGGAACCGTGATCCTACAGGTACAGAATAATTTTGGTGTAACACAAGGAGCCGCTTCGATACTGGAAGCCTTTAAAGATCTCAGTATCGCCCTGGTCTCTTTTCTGGTATCTGCCTATATCACGCGCATTGGCTATCGCAATGCGATGCTGATTGCACTGGCATTTGTCAGTATTGCCTGTTTCGCCATGCCGTTTACTGCCAGTTTTATTACCACCAAGCTCCTGTTTGCAGCAGTGGGCTCCAGTTTTGCCCTGATCAAAATGTCTGTTTACAGTACGATCGGCCTGGTGACAAAGGACGAAAAGCAGCATATCAGCATGATGAATTTCATCGAATCTTTCTTCATGATCGGTATCCTTACCGGCTATTTCATTTTCGGCTATTTTGTCGACAGTGATCACCCGGCTTCTACAGCCTGGCTCAAGGTATATTATGTCCTGGGCAGTATTTCCCTGCTTGCCTTCCTGCTTTTACTGACCACGCGACTGGATGAAACCGCCATACATACCAATGAATCCACATCCCTGGTGAAAGATTTCGGCAAAATGTTCCAATTGATGATCACACCCCTGGTTTTGGTTTTTATTGTTTGTGCCTTTTTCTACGTGCTCATTGAGCAAAGCATCATGAGCTGGTTACCCACCTATAACAACAAAGTGCTGTTGCTGCCCGCGGCCCTGAGCATACAAATGGCCAGTATCCTGGCCGGATCCACTGCCGTTGGTCGTTTCCTGGCCGGTATTGTTCTGAAAAAACTAAACTGGTTCCTGGTACTCACTGCCTGTCTGTTACTTGCCGCCTGCCTGGTATTAATAGCCATTCCCCTGGCAGAAAAAGCCTCGGGGCATGCCATTACCGGCTGGACAACCGCTCCGCTTGCTGCCTTCATTTTTCCACTGATCGGCTTATTGATCGCGCCTATTTATCCAGCTATCAATTCTGTCATCCTCAGTACGCTGCCGGTATCCAGGCATGGCCTGATGTCAGGGCTTATCATTATATTTTCTGCATTAGGCGGCACTACAGGGTCCATCATCACCGGGCATGTATTTGAAAGTTATGGTGGCAAAACAGCATTTTATCTGTCATTGATCCCGATTGGCATATTAATTGTGTTTCTTTCCCTGTTCAGAAAATTGCAGCATCAGCATATCAAAAAGAATGAAAAAGCAACCGAATAAGCTGATAATATGAATAAGCAAGCTTTTCTCCGGATGGAATCATTATCACCTCTCTATGAAGCGGTCCAGTTGAGTAATGTTTTCCCAGACTCCAAGTTTTTTGTGGATGCCATACCCCTTGCCCCATTGTCACAACTGCTGGAAATGTACCGGCAGGAAAAAGACAAAGCAGGATTTCAACTTTCTCGGTTTGTGCGGGACAATTTCCAGCTACCGGCTGAAACGGGCATCACCTATCAATCGAAGGAAAAATCCCTCAACAGCCATCTCCAGGATCTTTGGGATGTACTGTCCCGCAAACCGGATGAAGGCGGAGGCACTCTGATCCCCTTACCTTACCCTTATATTGTTCCGGGCGGTCGTTTCCGGGAGATTTATTACTGGGACAGTTATTTCACCATGCTTGGGCTGCAGGTTTCTGGCAGAACCGAAGCATTGGAAGATATGGTGCGGAACTTTGCCTATCTCATTGATACGATCGGACATATTCCGAATGGCAACCGAAGCTATTACCTGGGCCGGTCCCAACCTCCTTTTTTTGCACTGATGCTCACATTGCTGGCGGAAGAAAAAGGGGCTGCCGTGCTGGAACAATACCTGCCGCAACTGGAAAAAGAATATGCCTATTGGATGGACGGCGCAGAAAGCCTGACTGCTGAAACCCCTGCACACAGAAGAGTGGTGCGCATGCCCGATGGTTACCTGCTGAACCGATACTGGGATGATGAATGCAGCCCGAGACCGGAAGCTTATGAAGAAGATACGGTTTTAGCAGCCCGATCCGACCGGAAACCCGAAACCGTTTACCGGGATATCCGTGCTGCGGCGGAATCAGGCTGGGACTTCAGCAGCCGCTGGTTCCGGGATGGGAAAAATATGCACAGCATCCAGACAACCAGTATCATTCCCGTTGATCTGAACTGCCTGCTCCTTTTTATGGAAACACTGCTCTGTACCCTCTACGAGCAACAAGGATCCGACAAATTCAATTCGCTGCTCCTCCAGGCAGGTAACCGCAAAAAAGCCATTGACCGATATTGCTGGAACGAGGAAAAAGGATATTATTTCGATTACCAATTTGAAGATGGGGTTCAAACAGATTGCTATTCCCTCGCAGGAGTATTCCCGCTTTTTGTAACCATCGCTGACTATGACCAATCCTGTAAAGTTGCCGAAGTGATCGAACAGAAGTTTTTGAAACCCGGCGGATTGTGTACCACCTTGCATCATACCGGGCAACAATGGGATGCGCCCAACGGCTGGGCCCCTTTGCAATGGATCGCTTTCAAAGGATTGAATAAAGTTCCCTACCTCCACTGCGACCTCGCACAAACTATCCGCAAAAAATGGATGGAGGCGAATGAAAAAGTATACGCAGCTACCGGAAAGATGACTGAGAAATACAATGTAGAAAACCCATTAACCGAAGCCGGAGGCGGCGAATATCCTAACCAGGATGGTTTTGGATGGACCAACGGCGTGTACCTGAAATTTGCTTCGCTCTGAAATTTTATTTCTTTCTGCGGTGTTTGTGGTGACGGCTTTTAGGGGCTGGACGTACTTGTTTCCCTTCCGTTTCATACGCAATCCGGCGCTGGTATTGTAAGATACCCAACCCGATCAAGGTAATACCCATGATGAGATAAACATATTGCAAGGCAAATGTTTCATTCAGTAATAACCATTGCAGAAAAATAACCAGGCAGGCAATCACTCCCTGCACAATAGTCATAAATGAATAATAACGGCTCTTTGTAAGTATCAATACCAGGATCAACGCTGAGAGCAGGCCCAAAGTAAATACCATGATCCAGCCCATCACCGCATAACTGGTCAGCAGTGTCCCATTCAGGAGGTAAAAAGGAAGTCCCAGTGAAGCTCCTGTAGGATCTGTAATCAACTGGTACCCGATGTACAAGGCGCTCAGGGATATCACAGTCAATAAAGCTATGGTTAATTGGCGGGCAGCTTTCATGATTTATTTTGAACATCCTAAAGTTCTGCAAAAGCCATCGAATATACCTGTAGTTTTTCAGCAAGTTCCGGAAAAACGGGAGAATACCCGCAGATCTGTATGGTAAATCCCGGTGGAGAAATGGGAAAAATCAGGATCCTTGCTCAATGCCTCGTATCTACCACTTCCACATCGAATACCAGGATCGAATTGGGGGGAATCAGATAGGCCCGATTCCTGATGCCATAGGCCATGGCAGATGGCAGGATCATGCGGACGGCACCGCCTACCCTGCAAGCCGGCAGAACGAGTTGCCAACCGAGAATCAGCCGTTTCAATGGGAAGGTTATAGGAGCTGCTTTGGTTTCGTCAAAAACGGTGTGACTGTTCAATACCCAGCCTTTGTAATGCACCGTCACCGTATCTGACACATACACTGCTGCGCCAGTGCCCTGCCGAAGTATGGTATAATATACCCGACCGGACTTATCGCCCGCACTGTCCCATCCTCCCTGTTGCAGACTATCCCGGATGAGAGCCATTTCCTGTAGCCTTTCACTTGCGCTGTCTTCCTGTTTACTCCAAGCAATGACCGGCGCCTGCTGGTTTGCTTGGCGATGAAACAATTCTCCAAAATAAGCACCGTGCGCCTGTCCGGTAAAACCACCATTACGCAGGTAGAACCGGTTGGCTGCTGTTCCGGCTCCATAATCGATGCGGTCACCCGTTTTCCCGGTGGCATCATAAGAAAAGCTGCTTTCGGTCAATTCTTTCCAGCGGCCGCTGGATAATTGTACCCATTGATTACCGAAATAAGCTTTACGTTCCAGTTGACCATTGATGCCGGCAAAATCCTCATTGAATGAGTAAAGATGCCGGAGATAATTCCCGTCGCGGGGAGCCCGGAAGCAGGCAATCAGTTTCCACTTTTGCGTTTCCGGCAAAAAGAAATAACCGGCATAAGTAGTGGTATTGCTGGCGCTGTCGGGCAAAGCGGTGACCAGGAAGCGATACGTGATCCCGGCTTTCCAGGGATATACCCAATGGCTGTGTCCGCCGGTACCTTCGTTGCCGAAGCTGCCGGCATAAACATCGATCCCCTTTGCTAACAATTGTACCCGGTTTGTGTCTGGTACCCGGCTCCTGTCAACTGCTTCATTGCCTGCATCCCAAACAGAGAATAGAATCCTCCTTTCCGCCGGACCATTTACCTGCATACCGAAATACCCGCGTGCAAAACCACAGGCCATATAATAGCTATGAATGATATCCGCACCAGGCGGTACCGTAAGTTCATTATAAAATGCCTGTACCCTGGCGGAATCAGGCAGGGGATACTTCAGGTGTACCGAAGCAGCATTACGCCTTGGTTTCAGGTTCGCATGCATTTCCGCTACTGCCGGGCCTTGCAAAACCAGGCTGGTCATTTGCACGGCAAAATGATTGGCCTTAGCCGGCGTTGTGATCCGGATTTCATAAAAACCGGAATCCGGGATCATCCAATTGCCCGCATCATAGGTCTTGCTGCGGTTCCCTTTTTTCAAGCCAATGGTATGCGTTTTCCCGGTAAGGGTAACCTGTAATGCGGCAGCAGTTGCCACTTTCGCCATAAGCAGGTGTATTTGCAGGGAACCAGGTGTTTGAACATGCACGAAATAAGCAATCTGCCTGTCCGGTAATGTCCATACCAATCCCTTATCCGGCCGGAAAAAAGCAGTTTCATCCGGTTCTGCCGGAACTGCATATCCTGTGCAACCAGGAATTGTAAGCGTTT
>CAZAOR010000530.1:0-3238 GCA_964486805.1 uncultured Sediminibacterium sp.
GAGGGGCTTTTGCGGACTGGACGGGACTCGAACCCGCGACCTCCGCCGTGACAGGGCGGCATTCTAACCAACTGAACTACCAATCCAATATTTTAAGAGCACAACTTTTTGACTCGAACCCGTCCCGACTGCGTTGGGACCGTGACAGGGCGTCCCGCCTTGCGGGATAATCAACTGAACTACCAATCCTTGGAAAACAGGTCACAGGACTTGTTTTCGGGACGGCAAAGATAAGGGGAAAGCCTTTTTTTCAACAAATCTTTTCAAAAAAAACTGCAACCCCTAATTTTACCACTTTAACCATATGCTATGCCGCAATATCCCAACCGACAATTTCTTGATTTTGAGAAGCCTATCAAGGATATCTATGAGCAGATTGACGATGCACGCAAGCTGGCAGAGAAAAATCCAAAAATCGACTATACCGCTACGATTTCCCAATTGGAAGCTTCCATCCTCGACAAAAGAAGGGAAATCACCGAACACCTGACCCCCTGGCAACGCGTTCAGTTGAGCCGCCATCCCGATCGCCCTTATACCATGAAATATATCGACAATATCTGTACGGATTTCGTGGAATTACATGGGGATAGGAACTTCAAAGACGATAAGGCCATGATCGGGGGATTTGCCCGCATAGACGGACAAACCGTTATGATCATCGGACAGCAAAAAGGGATCAATACCAAAGCCCGCCAGTTGCGGAATTTCGGCATGGCCAATCCGGAAGGTTACCGGAAAGCCCTGCGCCTGATGAAACTCGCGGAAAAATTCAGGAAACCGGTTATCTCTTTTATAGATACCCCCGGCGCCTATCCCGGTCTTGAAGCAGAGGAAAGGGGACAGGGCGAAGCCATCGCACGTAATATTTATGAAATGATCCGGCTCAAAGTACCGGTCATCGTTGTTATCATAGGAGAAGGCGCCAGCGGCGGGGCTCTGGGAATCGGTGTTGGCGATAAAGTGCTGATGATGGAAAATACCTGGTACACCGTTATCTCCCCCGAAAGCTGCAGTTCCATCCTTTGGCGCAGTTGGGACAAAAAAGAACTGGCAGCCGAACAATTACGCCTGACCGCCAAAGACATGAAAAGTTTTGGATTGGTTGATGAAATTGTAGAAGAACCATTGGGCGGTGCTCATTGGGATTATGCCGATGCTTCCGCCAGACTCAAAACCGCTATTGTACGTGCCCTGCAGGAAATCAGCCCGGTTCCTGCCGAAGAACGGATCAAGAACCGGATCGAAAAATACGGTCAGATGGGCTTCTGGGAAGAGAATGGTGTAAAAGTGGGTCTTCAGCAATAATTCACCTTCTTCGTTCAATAACAGGTACATCCTCCTACATTTGCAAAAAAAGGGAAGTTCCATGTCTTTACGCCAGCAGTTACAGGGTACCGGTGTTGCACTGGTCACGCCTTTTACAGAAACAGGTGCCGTTGATTTCGCCGCACTCTCCAATGTAATCGAAGCACAGATCGCAGGCGGGGTGAATTACCTCGTTAGCCTGGGCACAACCGGGGAAACCCCAACCCTGGATAAACAGGAAAAAAAAGATATCATCCAATTTACCCTGGAAGTGGCCGCCGGCCGTATACCGGTGGTGGTCGGCGTAGGGGGCAATCATACCACTGAACTGGTGAAGGATCTGGAAACCCTTCCGTTAGATAAGGCAGTGGCAGTTCTGAGTGCTTCTCCCTATTACAGCAAGCCATCCCAGGAAGGTATCTTCCAGCACTACCAGGTTTTGGCTGCTGCATCTCCCAAACCCATCATCCTCTACAATGTGCCCGGCCGGACCGGTCGCAACATATCTGCCCAAACCACCCTGCGCCTGGCCCGGGAAGTCCCGAATATCCTGGGTATGAAAGAAGCCAGTGGCGATATGGCCCAATGTATGCTGTTGCTGCGCGATCTACCGCCTGAATTCCTGCTGGTCAGCGGAGATGACGCACTGGCGCTTCCGCAGATCGCCTGCGGCATGCAGGGTGTGATCAGTGTTGCCGCAAATGCCTTTCCTTCTGAATTTGCCTATATGGTGAAACTCTGTCTGGAGCACCGTTTTGCCGAAGCCAAACAGGTGAATGATCCCCTGCTGGAAGCGTATGAACTGATGTTTGCCGAAAATAACCCGGCAGGCGTCAAAGCTTTTATGGCAGAAAAAGGCTTACTGCAAAATTACCTGCGGCTTCCATTGACACCGCTGAGTGCAGGTCTGCATCAAAAGATTCGGGAGTACCTGAAAAAGTAATGCGGGCTCAGTGGTTGCCGGCAATACCAGTCATCCCATTTCCTGAGAAATGCGGGTGATTTGCAGTATCTTTTACCAATAGTTCCATGCAGTGATGCCAACTGTTTCATCCCAGCATTCCCGTCTTTCTTCCATTGATGTGCTGCGTGGCATGATCATGATCGTGATGGCGCTGGATCATACCCGGGATTTTTTTCATATTGAAGCGGTTACCGGTTCCCCTACTAATATCGATACAACGACACCGATCCTGTTCTTTACCCGGTGGATCACCCATTTCTGTGCGCCCTTGTTTGTGTTCCTAGCGGGCTTATCGGCAAGCTTGGGTAAGGAGAAACGTGGGATAAGCGGCCAAAAACGATTCCTGCTCACCAGAGGGATTTGGCTGATCGTGCTGGAACTGGTATGCTTTAACCTGATTTTTACTTTCGATCCGGCTTTTCATTTCCTCGGACTGAACGTACTTTCGGTAACAGGCGCATCCATGATCCTGCTTGCATGGATGATGCAGTTCCCGCTTTGGATGATCCTCGTCACCGGCATGATCCTGGTTGCCGGACACAATCTTCTCGATAGTTATAACGCGGCACCTGGTGTATTACCTTCCCTGGGATGGTCACTCCTGCACCAGCAGTCATTCCGCTTGTTTGCACAGAACCACGTATTTGCCGTTTTATACCCGCTGATTCCCTGGCCTGGTATTATCCTGCTTGGCTATGCGACCGGTAATTGGTTTACGCCTGGTTACGACCCGGTAAAGCGGCGTAAAAACCTTCTCATCGCCGGTCTTTTGGCTGTGCTGATATTTCTCGTGCTGCGATGGATCAACCGCTATGGAGATCCTGCCCCCCGGGAAATACGCAAGGATTGGATAAAAAACATCCTGTCTTACTTCAATACCACCAAATACCCCCCCTCCCTGCAATTTGCCGCTATGACCATTGGTCCCGGCCTGCTGCTCCTGGCCTGGCTGGAGAAACAAAAGAG
>CAZAOR010000531.1:0-2981 GCA_964486805.1 uncultured Sediminibacterium sp.
GGATAGATGACCCGGAGCTGCCCATTGATGAAAGTTCGGTACTGGTATTGAAGAATGTGGGGCCGGTAGGGTATCCCGGGATGCCCGAAGTGGGCAACGTGGACCTGCCGGAAAAACTGATCCGGAAAGGAGTGAAAGATATCATCCGTATTTCCGATGGCCGGATGAGCGGTACGGCTTATGGTACGGTAGTACTGCATGTATCACCCGAATCGGCTATCGGCGGAACACTCGCCTTGGTGGAAAACGGAGACATGATCGAATTAGATGTACCAAACCGCAAACTGCACCTGGATGTTCCGGAAGAAGTGCTGGCAAAAAGACGTGCAGCCTGGCAGGCGCCCAAGCCCATGGCCGACAGGGGTTATGTGAAGTTTTATATTGACCATGTGCAGCAGGCGCATCTCGGCGTTGACCTCGATATCCTGCGGGGCGGCTCCGGCTCAGAAGTAACCAGGGATCTGCACTGATCCCATCCATCATAAAACATAATATGAAAAACAGCCTGGCTTTCACCCTGTTGCTGCTGGTTACCGCCTGCAGCCAACCACAGCAATATCCCTTCACCGGTCATATTGAAAAACTGGATCCGGCACTGGACAGTATCATTGACCCGGATGCCAGGGCCGAAATCATTGCTACCGGGTATAGCTGGACGGAAGGCCCTCTCTGGCTGGATTCCGCACAAACGCTGCTGTTCTCGGATGTAAAAGCAAACACCATTTACCAATGGTCAGAAGCCACCGGCGTAAGTGTTTACCTCCGACCATCTGGCTATACCGATACCCTCCCGCGTGGAGGTGAAATGGGATCCAACGGCCTGACCCTGGATAACCATGGGCAATTGCTGCTGACACAATGCGGGAACCGGCAGATCGCCCGCATGCTGGCTCCCCTTACCCACCCATTGCCCGATTTCCAGCCCCTGGCCACCGGCTACCTGGATAAAAAATTCAACAGTCCCAATGATATCGTTTGCAATAGCCGGGGTACGATTTTCTTTACGGATCCGCCCTATGGACTGGAACAAAAAGAGAAGGATCCAAAAAAAGAAATGGCGTACCAGGGAGTCTTCGAGATCAAACCCGATGGTAAGCTGGTGCTGGTGACAGATACGCTGGCAAGACCCAACGGCATCTGCCTGCTCCCGGGTGAGCATACCTTGATCGTGACCAACTCCGATCCGCAGAAACCTATCTGGTATGCCTTTGATGTGGATGATAAAGACAGCGTAACAAATGGCCGGATATTGTACAATGCCAATGTTTTTGACACTACCCTGCAAAGCCATCCGGATGGTTTGAAGAAAGACCACAAAGGCAATCTGTATGCAGCAGCCAGCAAAGGCGGTTTATGGTTTATCAGTGCGCAGGGAAAACTCCTGGGCAAATACCGGGTAGATGGTCCGGTATCAAACTGTTCACTCAGTGCAGATGAAAAAACATTGTATATCACTAATAATAACCGGGTGCTGCGGTTGAAATTACGGAAATAGCTTATCGTGTCCGGGTTGGTCGCCTGGCCAACCTGCCTTATACAAAGAGAAGGGAATAAACCATGCATCTGTATAAAACAACCAAAGGCGTATTAATCGAAGACGGGCAGGATCATTACCTGTTCAGTCATCTCAACTGGGACAACTTTATCAATGATGATCACCTGTATCAAAAAATGAAAACCCTGATAGCCGAAACAAGTGCCTTGCCGCCAACAACTGATACCGGCACGATCCTGCCACCGGTAGGTACCCAGGAATTATGGGCCTGTGGCGTTACTTATTTGCGAAGCAAAGTAGGCAGGCAGGAGGAGGCCAAAACGGCCGGTGGCGGAGATTTCTATGCCCGCGTTTATGATGCGGAAAGACCGGAAGTATTTTTTAAAGCCAATGCACACCGGATTGTTGGCCAGCATGGACAGGTACAGATCCGTGAAGACTCCGGCTGGGATGTTCCGGAACCGGAATTGACTTTACTGGTCAGCAGTTCCGGTAAGATCCTGGGTTATACCATCGGCAATGATATGAGCAGCCGCAGTATTGAGGGTGAAAATCCCCTGTACCTGCCACAGGCTAAAACCTATGATGGCTGCGCTGCACTTGGACCATCTGTGTATATCACAGAAACACCCTTATCGCCAGATACGCTGATCAGTCTGCACATACAACGCAAGGAGCAGTTGGTATTTGAAGGGACAGTGGCCTTGCGGCAGATGAAACGCAGCCTGGAGGAACTGGTTTCCTTTGTATACCGCGCCTGCAGTTTCCCATCCGGATGTTTTATCATGACAGGAACCGGGATCGTTCCTGATGCCAGTTTTACGCTGCAGTCCGGCGATGGTATCCGCATCACGATCCCACCCATCGGTACTTTATACAATACGGTCCTTTAACCGCCTGCCTATGACTTTTCTGATCATTTTTATTGCAATCGGGCTGCAGGTATTCCTGACAGTAAAAAAAATGGCGCCTTTTCTATCGCTGACCATTGTAGCTATCCTGTCAGGTTTCCTGCTGGGCATGCCCGTTGCTGCGATGTTGCATTCCATTGAAGAAGGAGTTGGCAGTACCCTGGGCGGACTTTGCCTGATCCTCTGTTTCGGCGCAATACTCGGAAAACTCTTAGAAACCAGCGGCGCAGCAGAACAGATATCCGGTACCCTGATCCATGCGTTCGGGGAAAAATATATTCAATGGGCCGTACTGGTAACTGGTTTCCTCATCGGGATTCCCTTGTACTACAATGCGGGCTTTGTGATACTCGTCCCTTTGGTGTTTTCCATTGCACGCCGTACCAAACTGCCGCTGCTCTATATCGCCATCCCGATGGCAGCGTCCTTGTCTACCACCCACTGCTTCCTGCCACCACATCCCGGCCCCGTAGTGCTGGTCAATGCCTTCCATGCCAATATGGGTAAGACACTGGTGTATGGATTGGCTATTGCCATTCCGGCTGTTATCATAGCCGGCCCCTTACTGGGTTCAT
>CAZAOR010000532.1:0-4906 GCA_964486805.1 uncultured Sediminibacterium sp.
GTCATATTGCACAACACGTAAAAAACCTGGCACCTCGGCCCCTGCCGGTTTTGGAAACTGAATTACCTTAAAACCGAAGAAGAAAAATGCCCGCCTCTATCGCCCCATACCTGCGCCTATCCGGATTAGAACCCCTGGTCATACGACCGGAAACCAATTTTGTGAATGTCGGAGAAAGAACCAATGTTACCGGCTCTAAAAAATTCGCAAGGCTTATCCGGGATGGACAGTTCGAAGAAGCCCTTTCTGTAGCGCGTCAGCAGGTGGAAAACGGTGCCCAGGTACTGGATGTGAATATGGATGACGCAATGCTGGATGGTGTAAGCGCGATGACCCGCTTCCTCAACCTTTTACAGAGCGAACCCGATATCGCCCGCATTCCGCTCATGATTGACAGCTCTAAATTCGAGATCATTGAAGCAGGATTGAAATGCGTGCAGGGAAAATGCATTGTCAATTCTATCTCACTTAAAGAAGGAGAAGCCAAATTTATTGACCAGGCTTTTACCTGCAAGGCATTCGGGGCTGCCGTCATCGTAATGGCTTTTGATGAGCAGGGACAGGCCGACACCCGCGCACGTAAAGTGGAGATCTGCCAGCGCGCTTACCGGATACTCACCGAACAGGTAGGTTTTGCCCCCCAGGATATCATTTTCGACCCGAATATTTTTGCCATTGCCACCGGCATGGAAGAACACAATAATTACGCGGTTGATTTTATAGAAGCCACCAGGGAAATCAAACAACGCATGCCCCTGGCCAAGGTCAGCGGCGGTGTATCCAATGTTTCATTCTCTTTCCGGGGAAATGACCACGTACGGGAGGCCATACATGCGGTTTTCCTGTACCACGCTATCCGGGCGGGAATGGACATGGGCATCGTGAACGCAGGCCAACTGGTGGTGTACGATGAAATCGAACCCACCCTCAAAGAATTATGCGAGGATGTGATCCTCAACCGGAATAATGATCATAATGAAGCAACGGAAAAACTGATCGCTTTCGCAGAAACCGTAAAAGCAAAAGGCAAAGCCGAAGTGAAAGACGAAGCCTGGCGGAATGATACCGTTGAAAACCGGCTGGCACATGCACTCATTAACGGAATCACAGATTATATCGATGCGGATACCGAAGAAGCCCGGCAAAAATATCCTGCCCCGCTGGATGTTATTGAAGGTCCGTTGATGAAAGGCATGGGCATCGTGGGCGACCTGTTCGGTTCGGGTAAAATGTTCCTGCCCCAGGTGGTGAAAAGCGCCCGGGTGATGAAAAGAAGTGTTGCCATACTCACCCCCTATATTGAGGCAGAAAAGGAACTGAAAAAAAAGCAGGCACAACAAAGTTCAGACAGCACCCATGCCGGAGCCGCTAAGATTCTGCTGGCAACTGTCAAAGGGGATGTACACGATATCGGCAAAAACATCGTTGGAGTGGTTTTGGGATGTAATGGGTATGAGATCATCGATCTCGGTGTGATGGTGCCCGCCGATAAAATCCTGGAAACCGCATTACGGGAACAGGTAGATATTATCGGACTGAGCGGACTGATCACACCATCACTGGACGAAATGGTACATATCGCGCATGAAATGAAACGCCGGGGTATGCAGCAGCCCCTGCTGATTGGCGGCGCCACCACCTCCCGCATACATACCGCAGTGAAGATCGCCCCGCAATATGACAATGGCGTTGTGCATGTACTGGATGCATCCCGCAGCGTAACCGTAGCCGGGTCTTTGCTGAATCAAGACCAGAAAAAACCATTTCTTGAACAGCTCCAGGCAGAATACCTGCAACTGAAAGCCAGCTTTGATAGCCGCAAAACGGTTAAGCAATACCTGTCATATACACAGGCCAAGCGTAATAAAACCGCGATCAACTGGGAAACTTATACCCCCCCGGTTCCACAATTTACCGGTACCCGTGCTTTTCCGGATTTTGACCTGGCAGAACTCCGGTATTTTATCGACTGGAAACCTTTTTTCATCACCTGGGAATTACACGGCAATTATCCGGAAATCCTACAGGATCCGATCGTGGGAAAAGAAGCCACCCAATTGCTGGCAGATGCCAATGCCCTGTTAGATCGCATCATCGCAGAAAAATGGCTGCAGGCAAAAGGGGTAATCGGTTTCTGGGAAGCTGCCAGTCGGGAGGATGATGTTATTATCAATCAGGCTGGAACTCATGATACCTTGTTTTTTCTTCGTCAGCAGATTCAAAAAGCCCCAGGTCAGCCAAATCTGTCACTGGCAGATTTTATTGCACCCGTTACCGCCGGTAAAAAAGACTATATCGGGGCTTTTGCTGTGAGTATTGCCGGGCTGGAAAAACATATTAAAGCTTTTGAGCAGACACAGGATGACTATAATAAAATCCTGCTGCAATCCCTGGCCGACAGGCTCGCCGAAGCATTTGCGGAAGCCTTGCATCAACGGGTTCGCAGAGAATACTGGGGTTATGCCGTCAATGAAACCCTCAGTCCCGATGACCTGATCAAAGAAAAATATACAGGCATCCGGCCGGCTCCCGGCTACCCGGCCTGCCCGGATCATACAGAAAAATACAAACTCTTTGAACTGCTGAAAGCAACCGAACAGGCCGGTATCGGCCTGACTGAAAGCCTGGCCATGTACCCGGCTTCCTCTGTTTGCGGCTGGTATTTCTCGCATCCGCAAAGCCAGTACTTCGGGGTAGGTAAAATACAACAGGACCAGTTTGAGGACTATGCACAGCGTAAACAGATGTCAAGGGAAGAAGCAGAAAAATGGCTCCGTCCGGTTTTGGAATAGTTCCGCAACGTAGTTTTGCGCCGGATAAAACAAACCTGTGATATGAGAGCTTTCTGGATAATCCTGTGCTGCCTGCCTGTTTTAGCATCTGCCCAGCAACAAAAAAATACCCGCAAAGGTGAACTGTATTTTTCCTGGGGCTACAATAAAGAGTGGTATACGCATTCTAACCTGCGCGTTAATCAGCCATCACTGAATAACGATTATACCTTCCGGAATGTACATTCACATGATCATCCGGGCTGGGATGAGGGACTTTTCCATATCCCGCTCAGCATCCCCCAGTACAATTATCGCCTGGGTTATTTCTTTAATCGTAAAAAAGGATGGGGGTTTGAAATCAATTTCGATCATACCAAGCACATCATTGCTGACGGGCAGGATATCCGGCTTACCGGAACCCTCAATGGCAAGAAAACAGATACCACCATCCGTTTCAGCGACGCCAATGGCTTTTATTATTTTCTCAACAATGGGGCAAATTTCCTGCTTTTCAATATCGTAAAGCGATGGCCCCAGTTACAGAGTCATTCCGGCAATTTCAAACTGGATCTGCTGGGTAAAGCGGGTATCGGCCCGGTGATACCACATGTACAAAATAAATTATTCGGACACGAAAATGAAGAAGGTTTCCAGTTGGGCGGTTGGAATATGGGTTTGGAAGGCTGCGTGCGGGCCACTTTTTACAAAACCGTATACCTGGAATTTTCCAATAAACTGGATTATGCCCGCTATTCAAACCTCAAAGTGTATGAGGGAAGAGCCAAGCAGGCTTTCGGTACTTATGAACTCATACTGAGCCTGGGCCTAACCATTCCGGCTGGAAAAAAATCCGGTGTCTGATACTATCTTTTTTCAAATAACCACCAGAGCCTTCTTCTGCGTTTCACGCGGAAGTGGCGGGAAATATAGGTGCGGATGTGCTCCATTGCCTCATCCATATCATCGGTAAGCAGGATCAGGTTTTTATCTTTTTCACCGATGGTGCCTTGTCGCTGCATTTCGTCAATAGCAGCCAGCAGAGGGGCATAGTATTCCCTGCCGTATAATACAATCGGGAAATCATTGATCACGGTGGTTTGCGCCAGGGTCAGAGTTTCAAAAAACTCATCCATGGTTCCAAATCCGCCCGGCATAATGATAAATGCATAAGAATACTTGACGAGCATCACTTTCCGGATAAAAAAATAATCCAGTGTGAGCCATTTATGCATATAGGGGTTCGGATGCTGTTCAAACGGCAATTTGATATTGCAACCTACAGACGTGCCTCCGTTTTCATAAGCGCCGCGATTTGCTGCTTCCATGATACCCGGCCCGCCTCCGGTCATTGTAGTAAACCCCATTTCTGCAATGCGTTTTCCAAATTCGCGTGCCGCCTCATAGTAGGTATTGCCTTCTTTGAACCGGGCAGAGCCGAATACCGTTATACAGGGATCCAGGAAATGCAGGATCCGGAAGCCCTTGATCATCTGAATAAAAACATCCCAGGCAAATAAAAATTCATTGACCCTTGGTTTAGGACCTTCTAAATACACAGGTTGACGCGCTGGGATAATCCGGGTAGATTTTTTCATATACAATCCTTACTTTCATCAAAGCGACAAATTAGCATAAAATTTGTAGTGATATTGTTAACACATCTGGCTGCCTTATGTTTCATCGTTATGGTATTCTTTTAGCTGCTTCTTTTCTGTTCCTGAAACTAAGTGCCCAGCATGAAACTGCACGCAGCTACAAACCAGTACAAATTGAGCAGTTACGGTGCTATTCCGCCGTGGGACCGGTTATGCACTATTGGAATGATGCAGCCATTCGGGCAAAAATCGCCGCCCAGATTAATCGCTCCCTTCAAAAGAACTTTGCTTGCCGCCTGACCGATACTACGAACATCCCGGTAAAATTCCTGGAAAACGCAGGTATGATCTCAGATGTACAGGTAGACATTAACAAACAGGATACCAGTCTCCGGCATTTATACATCGATTTTTTTGAAGCCAATCCGGACAATTATTTCTCTGCTCCGCAAAACAGCATCTCTGATACAGCGATGATGGTCAGGGCTGAGGCTGTGTGGATATTCAGGTACTGGCTGATCGATTACCACAAAGACA
>CAZAOR010000533.1:0-13361 GCA_964486805.1 uncultured Sediminibacterium sp.
TCCACTATATAATAGTTTCCCGCTATCGGAATTTCTCCATGTTGTGTTTCACGGATAAAAAATTGAGGATGTATATAATCATAAACGGTGACCGTTTTTTTAGAATCGGGATATCCAGGTAAGTTTTTTAATTTTGCATCATCTAGATAAGCTACAGAAAAATAGGCCTCGTATTTTTGCCCGGGGCCTTTCAATACTGCCAATGGCTGCCCGGGTATCACCTTGTCGCCTATTGTCACTAATAACTGAATCGGTGCCAGGATATCATAATGACACAGGCTTCCATCCTTCGACTCAATTCGGATATGATTCCTTTCCCTTTTGTAAACCTCTCCCTTTTTTTCTCCTTCCCTGACGGTATCGCTGCAAGCGTATACTGTTCCAGCACGGGCTGCACAAATTGTATCGCCTTCCTTGTATTGAAAGCCAATAGCAAAGTAACTATCATCGGTATTTTCACCGTTTGCAGAAGATACAGATTGTATCCGCATTGCTCTTAATATCGTATGCGCCGATGCAGGTAGGAGGTAAACAAAATCCGCATCTGGCGGTTTGTGAAAGATCGTTCCGTCAAAATGTCGATAGGTGTAATGATAAGAGCGGAATGAGCTATGATTTTCAGGTGTCAGCCGCGCTACTTCATGTTTTCCAGGCGGCACATTTGCAAAAGCGAAATTTTCCTGGAGCGAACAACGATAACCCTGTAATTCCCGGAACAATAACTGGACGGTTTTTGTAACTACACTCCGGTTTTCCGCAAAAATGGTAACGCTTTTATCGGCGTTCACTTCGTGGGTACAGATCAATTCATTTGATTGAGCAAATACCTCTAATGTTGACAGCAAAACTGGAAGCAGCAATATTTGTTTGCAGGACATATCCGATTATTCAGGCGTTTGGAGATGGCGGACCTGTTTGCGGCAGCGGGGGCTGCTGCCGGTTTACCCAAATAAAATACGTTTTTTTCTTCAAACAAATGCCCTGAAAATCCGATAGCGGCATCATGCCAGTTCACTGCAGACAAAGCCTTTTTCGTATAGGGTTTCCCTGACTGTATTAGCCAGGTCTACCGGCCCTTCTATCCGTAAAACCCGGTCGCAGTCATCCAGATCGAAATTCCACCGGTTGATACCGGGCAACAGGTCCAGTAAGGGGCGCAGCAGTTCAATCTCCTGCGGGGTATTGACATTGGTGGCAAATACCAGTACTTCCATATACATATCATTACAATTAAAAACAGCAACAGACTATGCTGTTGCTGCCATTGATCTGTCAAAAAGCTGATTCATCAGCGCTGGGTCCATAGCTGCCTGGTATCGGCACATCCAATAGTCGCAGGTACACCCCTAGCTGGGCCCGGTGATGCGTGATCTGGTTCAAGGTCATACGCAGCACATCCCTTTTGGGCCTTGTACTGTAAACCTGTTCTCCGTTTCGTAAGGTCCAGGGTTTAGCTAGCTGATCCTCACTGCCTTCTTTTAAAGCGGCCCGGCCTATTGCGAAATTATCTTCCATGTAAGCTACTAATTCATTGGTATTATGAATAGGGTGCGGCTGGTATATGCTGACGGCAAAATCCAGTTCCTCCGTTTTGAATGTCATATCAAGCCAGGCAGGCAATTCGGCAATATGGGTAGCCAACTGTCTGACCGTCATGCTTTTGGGATGTGGTTGCCAGTCATAACGATCATTGGGTACCCGGGTCAGCATTTTACGGGTCGTAATGGCTTCCTGTTCAAACTCCTTTTGAAATTGTTCAAGATGTGTCATAAAAATTGATTTTAGACAACAAAGAAAACAGGGGGGAGTGACAGCCCTATGTCAGCAGGAAAACGTGTTACCAGGATTTTTTCCTGTATCCAGTTTTTGGGAAAGGGAAGCGAGATGTTGTTTGACTTTTTCTGTGAGGGAGACCGGGGTGATGATATCGGCCCATTCACCCAGGTAGAGATACCATCTTGAAAAGCCTTCCAGCGAGGCTGTCAGAAAAATCATTTCCATGCGATCCCCCAGGTCTTTCTGCGAAACGAAGCCATTATAATATTTCTGATCGCCCATGAAACGAAGGATTTTCTTATCGACCCGGATAATCACCTTGGTCAGGTCTTTTTCCCTCGAAACCCTGTTCAGAAAAGATTGCAAAGCGGGATGATCCTTGTCAAAGCGGACTTCTGTAACAGAAAGAAAACGGATGTGGTCAACCCGAAAAGTACGATAGTCATTCCGGAGGCAGCACCAGGCAATCAGGTACCAGTTCCGGCCCATGAAAAAAATCCCCACCGGTTCTATATTCCGGTTCGTTTGTTGCTGTGAGTGTTCGGCGAAGTAGTCGATATTCAAGGCTCTTTTTTCTGCAATCGCTTTTAATATCTGCTGCAGGTAGGCGGTTTCGTGTCCGGTATTTTGAATATAGGGGCTGTCAATAACGGCAATATGCGCCTCTAATGATTCAAGGTGGTCCCGTTCTGATACACGGAGTACCGACCGGATCTTCAGCATTGCTTCGCTATAAATGCGGTTGGTGTTTTTATCCGTCAGTTTTTCCACGAGTTTTTCTGCCGTCAGCAGGGCTGTTGCTTCCTCTCTGGTGAACATGACCGGGGGTAATCGGTATCCTTCCATGATGGAATAACCTACTCCGGCTTCCCCCAGGATGGGAATGCCGGCTTCTGAGAGGGTATGGATATCGCGGTAAACAGTGCGCAGGCTGATCCCGAAACGGTCTGCAATATCCTGCGCTTTTACCACGCGGCGTGATTGCAAGTGGATCAGGATGGCTGTTACGCGATCAATGCGGTTCACGAAAGCAGGATTAAAAGGTGTTTACCGGAAGGTACCGACTTATTTGTAATCGAGGATGCTGAGCTTCTCCGAACAGTAATCCATTTCCTGGGCATCATTGCTGCTTACAATGATCAGCTTTTCTGCGCAGTAACCGGTAATCAAACGGTGGTAAAGCACATAACCATCAGCATCGAGGTTGGTACAGGGTTCATCCAGCAATAATACCGGCACGTCTGAGAAAACGGCCTGTGCCAGTTTGAGTCGTTGTTTCATGCCGCTGCTGAAATACCGGATCTGCTTACCTGCGGCGGCGGAAAGATTGACCGCTTCCAAAACCTGTTCTGTGGTGATACCAGGTATCAACGGTTTAAACTGCCTGTGAAACTGCAGGAACTCCAATCCCGTCATTTCTTCCACCAGTTCCAGGTATGGGGCTACGATGGCGAGATAACTGAAAAAATTTTCCGGTTCCAACCTGCTGTCCCTTTCACCATCCCGCAGGATATACTGTACGGCTCCATGGCTGAGTTGCAGATTACCGGCAATGGCCTGTAGCAGGGTGCTTTTGCCACTGCCGTTGGGTCCGGTGATGGCATAGGCTTTACCGGGCTCAAACACATAATTGACAGCGCGGAATATCCAGTCGCGGTTAAAGCGCTTACCGGCTTGTTCCAGGGCGAGGTATTTGAAAGAAGACATACTTGCGGCTCAATGAAAAATCGATAGTGATGAATAAGGCATGCTCAATAATGCTTAATAAACAGCGAAGCGATGAACGGCTCCGGTATTCACTATTCACTATTGACGGATGATCTTCGCCAGTTTTAATCTTCCTCAATGGCGCCTTTTGCAAATCGTTTGATGATACCCCGGCCACTTTCTCGGATAAAGGTCACTATCTCATCTCGTTCATCGGTTGCAGGGAGTTCTTCTTCAATATATTCGAGTGCCTGCGTCGTGTTCATGCCTTTGTTGAAAATAAACCGGTATATATCCAGGATATGGTTGATGCTTTCCACTTCAAATCCACGCCGTTTCAGCCCAACGCTGTTCACACCGCCATAGCTCAGCGGATTGCGGACAGCCTTGATATAGGGTGGCACATCTTTGCTGACCAGGCTGCCTCCGGCGATATAAGCATGCTGACCGATATTTACAAATTGGTGAACGGCGCTTACCCCGGCAATCCAGGCCCAGTCGCCCATGGTCACATGGCCTGCTATCTGCACACTGTTACTCAGCACACAATGACTGCCGATCTGGCAATCGTGTGCAATATGGCTGTAAGCCATGATCAGACAGTCATCCCCTACGGATGTTTTCCAGCGATCGGTGGTACCCCGGTTGATGGTAACGAATTCCCGGATAGTGGTATTGTTGCCGATTTCCGCGGTTGTTTTTTCCCCCGCAAATTTCAGGTCCTGCGGGATGGCGCTCAATACTGCCCCGGGAAAAATCCGGCAATTTTTACCGATTCGGGCACCATCCATGATGGTGACATTGCTGCCGATCCAGGTGCCTTCACCGATCACCACATCACCATGGATCACCGTAAAGGGATCAATTTTTACATTTGGGGCGATCCGCGCATTGGGATCAATATAGGTAAATGGATGCGTCATTACTTGGTTTTTGCTGCCGGGAATTATGGCCTTTTTACTACCTGTGCTACCAGGTCGGCTTCGGTCGCTACTTTTCCGCCTACATAAACGGTACCGCGCATCTCACAGATGCCCCGGCGAATCGGGCCCGTAAATTCCATTTTTAAAACCATGGTATCTCCCGGCCGGACCATTTGTTTGAATTTACAATTGTCGATTTTCAGAAAATAGGTGTCATACGTGCCTTCGGGCATGGAATTGATACAGAGGATACCGCCTGTTTGCGCCAGTGCCTCGATCTGTAACACACCCGGCATAATCGGGTTGCCCGGGAAATGACCCGGGAAAAACCATTCATTGAACGTTACGTTTTTGATACCCACAATATAGGTATCGGTCAGTTCAATGATTTTGTCAACCAATAAAAACGGGTGACGATGCGGCAGTGTTTTCTCAATTTTTTCGAGGGAGAAAACCGGGGGCATGGCAGGATCATAAACCGGCACATCTTTCACGTGGCGGTTCTTCTTGATATACTGCTTGATCTTTTTGGCGAACTCTACATTGGTACTGTGCCCGGGGCGATTGGCAATGATGCGGGCCTTGATCGGGTAACCGATAAGCGCCAGATCGCCTACCACATCCAATAGTTTGTGGCGGGCCGGCTCATTCGGAAAACGGAGTTCCAGGTTATTCAGATAGCCTTCGCTCTTTACTTCTATTTTGTCGCGCTTGAAAACCTTGGCCAAGCGGTTCATTTCCTCATCGGTTACCGGCTTGTCAACCACTACGATCGCATTATTGATGTCTCCGCCTTTAATAAGGTCATGGTCCAGCAGGGTTTCCAGTTCATGCAGGAAGCAGAAAGTACGGCAGGGCGCGATCTCTGTCTGAAAGTCCTTGATGGTCTTCAACCCGGCATGCTGGGTTCCCAGCACAGGGCTGTTAAAGTCGATCAGGGTGGTTATCTGGTAATCAATTGCCGGCAGGGCCACCATTTCTACCCGCTTTACTTCATCATAATGGTAAATATTCTCATCAATACTGTACCAGGCCTTGGTTGCTTCCTGTTCCAATACCCCTGATTTGGCAATCAGGTTGATAAATGGGGCGGAACTGCCATCCATGATCGGTATTTCCGGCCCATTGAGTTCCACCAATACATTATCCACGCCCATGCCTACCAATGCTGCCAATACATGTTCAACGGTACTCACTTTGGCATCTCCTACCTGCAGGGTCGTGCCCCGGCTGGTATCGGTTACCAGGTCGCAATCGGCTTTGATCACGGGCTGATTAGGCAGGTCGATCCGTTGGAACTGAATGCCGAAACCCGGATTGGCGGGCTTCAACGTCATATCTACCAGTACACCGGTATGCAGGCCGGTGCCGCTGATACTCACGGCATTCTGAAGGGTATGTTGCTTGTCCGGGTTAAAATTGCTGTCCATTCATTACTGTTTATCGGCAGATCGGAATATCCTGCAAAAATAAGCGTTCGGAACGGTTATCACTTATTCTTCATGCATTTACCCGGTCAGATAGCAGTTGCTCCACGATTTTTTCCAATTCTTTCACTCTTTTTTCCAGTTCTGGCAGGTTGCGGGTCATGGCCTGAATGCGTAGAGAACTGGAGAAGTCGAGGGCAGGGGTGCCGTTATAGGATTTGTTGGGTTCTTTGAGGGATTTACTGATGCCGCTCTGGGCATTTACTTTTGAGCCATCGGCGATGGTGATATGACCGGCAGCGCCCACCTGTCCGCCCAATACCACATTCCGGCCAATCTTGGTACTGCCGCTGATGCCGCTCTGGGCAGCTATGACTGTATTGGTACCGATCTCCACATTGTGTGCAATCTGGATCAGGTTATCTAACTTGACATGGGCATGAATAATGGTGGACCCCATGGTGGCCCGATCGATGGTGGTATTTGCACCGATTTCCACCCCATCTTCCACCACCACATTGCCGATCTGCGGTACTTTCTGGTAACTACCGTCTGCCTGGGGGGCATAGCCAAAACCATCACTGCCGATCACAACACCGGCATGAATGGTCACGCGCGCGCCGATCACACAATCGGCATAGATTTTCACACCGGGATATAGAACAGTGTCATCGCCTACCCTTACATTATCACCCAGGTAAACGCCGGGAAATAATTTAACCCCGTGCCCGACCACCACATTATTACCCAGGTAAGCAAAAGCCCCGATAAATACGCGGTCGCCCAGGCTTGCAGTCTCGGCAATATAACAAGGCTGCTGAATACCATTCAGGTTCTGGGTTTTCATCTCCTGGTACTTGGTCAGCAGGGTAGCAAATGCAGTATAAGGATCGGGCACCCGGATCAAGGTAGCCTGCACCGGCATTTTCAGGGAAAGCGAGGCATTGATGATGACGACAGAAGCCCGGGTCTGGTACAGATATTCTTCGTATTTCGGGTTGGCCAGAAAGGATATCTGCCCTTCTGCAGCTTCTTCGATCTTCCCGAAACTGCGCACAGGGATATCGGGGTTCCCCTCGATCTGGCCATTAATGAGCAGTGCGATTTGTGCGGCGTTGAATTGCATAAGAAAATATTAAGCGGGATATCCCTTTCACCAGTCAAAACTCGTACCCGGATCGCTTGCTACCTTGTTCTAAGTTAATAAACAAATGTAAAATTTTTTAACCGGGGCCGAAAGGTTTTGATGAATAAGGGCATTATCAATACGGGAGATATCCTCCAGCGTTCCGTCCTTGAAGCGGATCTGGATACTTTCATCCGTAGGTTGATAGAGGGTATTGCTCGCTTCTCCGGTAAAGCAAAGGAATCCCGTTTCTTCCGGCCGTACCCGGAATTTTTCGATTACTTCCTGTTTTTTTGCCGCTAAATAATCCGCTGCAAATGGCTCAGACTGGATCCTGCATTTATACAACTGACGGTTCAGGAAACGGCGGCAAAGCAAGGATAATAAAGGATCGGCATGTGATGCCCAGCACTTGATGGCATGCATCGTATCATGATCGTCAATCGCACAGAAGCGATCCAGTGTTTCATCATCCATCCCGCCCCCGAAGCCTTTGCCCAGGAAAAAATCAAGTTGGGTTAAGGTACCCAAACCGCTGATCTCTTGCTGATGCAGGGCTCTTGCCCGTTCTAAAATCCTGACCAGCATTTTTTCTGCTGCCAGTACGGTTTTATGCAGGTAAACCTGCCAGTACATCTGCCTGCGGGCCACCAGGAATTTTTCCACACTATAAATGCCTTTCTCTTCCACCATGAGCTGATCATCCTGTACCACCAGCATCTTCAGGATACGGTCATAACCGATCACACCTTCACTCACTCCGGAAAAGAAACTGTCACGGCTCAGGTAATCCATGCGATCTACATCTAATTGTCCGCTGATCAATTGGTGCAGGAAAGGTTTGTGATATTGGTTTGTGAAGATCTGGATAGCCAGTGCCAGCTGACCGCCAAGATCCTGGTTCATCCGGTGCATGATTTGCAGGGATAAAACCTCGTGCTGCACCCCTTTTACCAGCACTTCCTCCAGCGCATGCGAAAATGGCCCATGCCCCACATCATGCAGGAGAATGGCCGCTTTCACGGCAATTTCCTCTTCCGGCGAAATAGGTACCCCTTTGGCCCGGAGTTCCTGTACAGCACAACCCATCAGGTGATAGGCGCCGAGGGAATGATGCAGGCGGGTATGCACAGCGCCCGGGTACACAAGATGTGCCATCGCCATCTGCTTGATGCGACGAAGCCGCTGGTAAAAAGGATGGGCAATGACAGAAAAAATCAGGGGATCCTGTATAGTGATGAAACCATAAACCGGGTCATTGATAATTTTACGCTGCGTAGAAGGCATGCTTGTTGCTGAATTGTTAAATGTAATGTTATTTACAAAGGCAAAGCTACAAATTCGAGTGGCGTTGACATGGAATACATAGTTTTATCTGGTAGCCAAACCCTGCCTATCGATATACGGATACCCAACAAGTTGATCACCATTCACCGGGAAGTACGAATTTTATAAGGTTACAAACCGGCTTAAACGGGTATTATGGCAGTTGCAAAAATTTTATGGGTAGATGATGAAATCGAAAGCCTGGAATCGCAGAAACGTTTCCTCGAACAGAAAGGTTATGAAGTGCTTACCCGTACCAATGGATTTGATGCGATCGAATTCGTAAAAACCAATCCTGTGGATGTGGTTTTAATGGATGAAACCATGCCCGGCATCACCGGCCTGGAAACACTGGCCCGCATCAAGGAGATACAGGCCCAATTGCCCGTGGTGCTTATTACCAAAAATGAAACAGAAAACCTGATGGATGAAGCCATCGGGAGCCAGATCAGTGATTACCTGATCAAACCGGTAAACCCCAACCAGGTATTACTCAGCCTGAAAAAAATTATCGACAACCGCCGGCTCGTAGCGGAAAAAACAACCACCGCCTATCAGCAACAGTTCCGGGAACTTTTCATGGCATTGAATAATAATCCCGATTACAATGAATGGATGGAATTGTACCGTAAACTGGTGTTCTGGGAACTGGAGATGGAAAAAAGCGACAGCCCGGAGATGCGGGAAGTCTTTTATACCCAGAAACAGGAGGCCAATACAGAGTTCTGCAAGTTTGTAAGCCGGAATTATGCTTCCTGGGTAGATCCCAAAAGCGCTTCCGCACCCATCATGAGCAATCATCTCTTCCAGTTCAAAGTGTTGCCCCATGTTGAAAAAGACGTGCCGCTTTTCTTTATCCTGATCGACAACCTCCGCTTCGACCAATGGAAAGCCATACAGCCCATATTTGCTGACAGCTTCCGGATCCTTGAGGAAGAAACCTTTTATTCCATCCTGCCTACTGCCACACAGTATTGCCGAAACGCCATATTTGCCGGACTGATGCCGGTTGAAATTGAGAAGCAGTTCCCCGATCTCTGGAAAAATGATGAGGAAGAAGGCGGTAAGAACCTGTCGGAAGAACATTTTTTCCGTGCACAACTGAAGCGATTGCGGAAAGATGACCTTCGGTTCAGTTACCATAAAATACTCAATCACCAGGACGGCCAGCAATTGGTGAATAATATCCATAACCTGCTGCAGAACGATCTGAATGTTATTGTTTACAATTTCGTAGACATGCTCAGTCATGCCCGCACAGAAATGGAAGTTTTGAAAGATCTGGCCAGTGATGAGATCAGCTACCGGAGTATTACACGCAGTTGGTTCGAACACAGCCCCCTGCACCAGGCCCTGAAAAAAATAGCGGACAAAAAGCTGAAAGTGGTACTGGCTACTGACCATGGCAGCGTACGGGTGCATACACCCCATAAAGTGGTAGGGGATAAACAAACCACTACCAATCTCCGCTATAAACATGGGCGTAACCTGAATTTCGATGCAAAAGATGTATTGGCCTTCCGGGATCCCAAAGAAGCAGGGTTACCGGTACCGAATGTCAATTCCTCCTTCATTTTTGCCCGGGAAGACGGGTTCCTCTGTTATCCGAATAATTACAATCATTATGTGAATTATTACCGGAACACCTTCCAGCATGGCGGAATCAGCCTCGAGGAAATGATTGTTCCGATTATCAAGATGGCCAGTAAGTCGCTGGACTGATTGTGGATAATTAACCAGGCTGGAAGCACGGGCTAGCGTGTAATTTTGACAAAAAGAGGCGAGGAATAATGAACATGAAGAAGTGAATAGTCAATAAATGGATCATTCACCATTCACTATTGACGGCTGATCAATAGTGTCAGTTTAAAATTTTGAAAAAACAGGATGAAATATACACAAACTACTTTGGATAAACTGGCCGATATCCTGGAAGAGTCCGGGTATATTGTGCGCTATGAGCGTGGCACTTTTCAAAGCGGATGGTGCCTGTTAGAGGCAAAAAAGATTGTGGTATTGAACAAATTCCTGAGTGTGGAAGGCCGTATCAATACCCTTGCTGATATTATCCCGCAAGTGCATATTGAATTTGATAAGCTTACCCTGGAGTCGCAGAAACTGTACGAAGAGTTGGTCAAAAAATCAGCTCTCGAAGCCTGATTGCGGTTTTTACTGTTCTATCCGCCCGGCAATTACAGTAAGTTTGCTTTGTGCAATACCCTGAATTAACGATTACATTTTTGGGCACCGGCACCAGTTCGGGTGTGCCGATGATCGCCTGTGACTGCTATGTTTGCAGATCTGCCGATCAAAGAGATAAGCGTCTGCGCAGCAGTATCCTTGTGGAATCAGCCCATACCCGCCTGGTTGTAGATACAACACCGGATTTTCGGTACCAGATGCTCAGGACCCATATCCATCGACTGGACGCCGTACTGTATACACATCCCCATAAGGATCATATTGCCGGACTAGATGATGTTCGGGCCTTTAATTATGTTTCCGGTACCGCTATGAATGTCTATGCCAATGCCCTCACTGCCGCCGCCATACACCGGGATTTCCATTATGCATTTGCTGAAAATAAATATCCCGGAGTGCCGGAACTGTCAATGATCCCTGTCGAGGAAACCTCTTTCCAGATCGGGGATATACCCGTTCAACCGATCCGGGTCATGCATTACAAAATGCCGGTACTGGGCTACCGATTCGGAAATTTCACCTATATCACCGATGCTAATTTTATCGAAGCATCCGAAAAGGAAAAGATACTTGGCTCTGAGATCCTGGTACTGAATGCACTCCGCAAAGAACCCCATGTATCGCATTTTACCCTGGCACAGGCCGTGGCACTGGCAGAAGAACTGGCAGTTCCCAAGGTATTTTTTACCCATATCAGCCACCAGTTGGGTACACAGGAAGAAATCGATCAGGAACTTCCGGCACACATGCAACTGGCCTGGGATGGCCTGGTATTGCGTCTGTAAACTCCTTGCATACTGCGTTTTTCAATCAACGCATCATGAAAAGGATATTAGAATCTTACTGGTATTTTAATCGTCGGGAACGACTGACGATCTTGGTCTTGCTGGGTATATGCCTGACCGGTTTGCTTTTGCCGTATTGGTTTCCCGAACCTGTGCAACCAGCAGTATTACCACCCGAGATCCGGGCATATCTTGCCGCGCCTCCTGATACCGTGCTGCCGGCTAAAACCGCGTCAAGAGATACGGCGCTTCACCGTTTATTTCCCTTCGACCCGAATACGGCAAATGCCGATACCTGGCGGGCGTTCGGCTTGCCGGAAAAAAATATCCGCACCCTCCTGCATTACCTGGAAAAAGGAGGGAGATTCCGGGAGCCGGCTGATATCCGCAAAATTTGGGGCATGCCGGCAACACTGGCAACCAGACTGATACCCTATGTGCGTATTCCGGAACAAGCTGTGAAAAACCGGCCTAATAACAGACCCGATTATCCATATCAAACAAATCCGATTCTGGATATCAATACTGCAAACCCGGAAGCATGGGAGGCCCTGCCAGGTATCGGAAAAGTGCTGGCGGAACGAATATGCCGTTACCGAAACAGCCTGGGTGGATTTACAGGCATAGAACAGGTAGGTGGCACATACGGGCTGCGGGATAGTGTATTCCAACGGATCCTGCCCCAATTAAGGTTTCATCCCGAAACTCTACCAAAAATCGACCTGGATATGTTGGATCGTTACGGTTTTCAGCATCTTTTCGGTTTGGACCGGAAGATGGCCGGAAACCTGCTCGACTGGCGCGAAAAGCATGGCGGTGTACTGCGCAGGGATGATATACTGGCAGTTCCATTTCTTCCCGATAGCACTAAAGCAAGGCTGCTTAGCCGGATGCGGGTAGTAGAATGAGCTTAACAAAATTTCAACAGCCGGGTAATAAATACTTCCTATTTTTGTTTGCTAACAAACGGTAGTTTGTTTTAAAAGGAGGTTGTCGGTTAACGGTTGCTTGTTCCCCGGCAACCTCCGTCTATTTAATCCCACATTATGGATTTTCAAGCAGCAGAATTAAGCCGGCAGGTCGCTGAATCTGCAAAAATTTTTGCCAGTCAGCGAATCCAGCCCCATGTAATGGAATGGGATGAGGCCCAGCATTTTCCGGGGGAACTTTTTCGGGAAATGGGGCAGCAGGGTTTCATGGGCATGCTGGTTCCGGAAAGCCTGGGAGGGGCTGGCATGGGTTATTTTGAATACGTAGCCGTGATACAGGAAATTGCCCGGGTATGCGGCGCTGTCGGACTGAGCCTGGCGGCACATAATTCTCTTTGTACCAACCATATCCTGCAGTTCGGTAACCCGGACCAACAGGCTGCATGGCTACCCCAGTTGGCAAAAGGCGAGTGGCTGGGTGCCTGGGGGTTAACAGAACCCGAAACCGGCAGCGATGCAGGCAATATGAAAACTACCGCTGTGCGGGATGGGGATGACTGGATCATCAATGGAACCAAAAACTGGATCACGCATGGCCGGTCAGGTGATATTGCCGTAGTGATCTGCAGAACCGGGGAACCCCGCACAAGCGCCAATGCCACCGCATTTGTGGTGGAACGAGGTACCCCGGGTTTTGCGGCGGGTAAGAAAGAAAACAAACTGGGTATGCGGGCAAGTGAAACTGCAGAAATGATCTTTACCGACTGCCGCATTCCCGGCGCCAATCGCTTGGGTGAAACCGGTGATGGTTTTCGGCAGGCCTTAAAAATACTGGATGGGGGAAGGATTTCTATCGCGGCACTGGCATTGGGTATTGCACGTGGCGCCTATGAAGCTGCACGCAGGTATGCCGGCGAAAGGCAACAGTTCGGCCAACCCATTGGGGCCTTCCAGGGAATCGCGTTTAAACTGGCTGATATGGCTACAGAGATTATGGCTGCAGATATGCTGGTACAGCAGTGCTGTTACCATAAACAACAGGGTTGGCCCGTAACAAAAGAAAGTGCCATGGCGAAATATTATGCCAGTGAAACGGCGGTTAAGATTGCAACGGATGCCGTTCAGATATTCGGCGGATACGGGTATACCAAGGATTTCCC
>CAZAOR010000534.1:0-2522 GCA_964486805.1 uncultured Sediminibacterium sp.
CATCGCGCACAACTCTGGAATCTAACCAATCGCCTGATGCATTGTAATTTGTGAATAGAGTACAAAATGGGCCATCGCAATACAAAAATCGCGAATACGGTAAAGAGCAGCAGCAGGACCGCAAAAAAGAGTGGAAAGGAAGAGAAGAGGAATCATGACAGAGTACATTACGGTACGTATAGCATACTCTTTCAAACAGTCACGATGCACGAGTGGAGGCAGAGACAATACGACAAGTGTAAGAGGGGAAAGACAAAGGATGTCGGAAGGGCTATCCGGATGTTTATCGATAATGCGGATCGGATACGGAGAAGATGCAAGGACGGGACTCGGGGAGGAAAGCGCGAATCGGGCTATGAACGAATTCAAAGGGTAGATGCCCCGCGCGGTGATGAGAATGCAAAGGAGTTGGCGGGTGGATGGATGGATGGGAGTCGCAGTCGTCGTAATACGGTCTGATAGGGGTGCCGGGTGCTATACGAAAGGCGAACGAGCACGGCGATGCTACTGTCGGGGTAGTCGTAATCGAGGATAAAAAAGTCGTTATGACGGGGAAGCGTGAACGTGTATATGAAGATGCGGGATGAGGCGGAGCTTGTCGTGGTGGGCTATAAGAAGACCCAAGTGCCGATAATGAGCGCGACCGTACGAGACCTCGGCCAAAGGACCACGGACGACATTGAGTCCCTCCTCTCCCTCTAATTCCCAACCCCCAACTCCTCTCGAAAATCACCGCTTCGCAATCCTCTTCCTCTCTCTCCCCTCACCCTCGCCATCCACATCCAATGGATACAGAAATAGCGGAGGTGGTAGTGAGGTTGGCGGAGGAGCCAGATTCGGACATCACCGACGGTTTGACTTGTTGGCCCTCAGTCGCGTCACTGAACTCGAGAGAAAATCGCGCCTTTACAAGCGCTCGTCCGCTTTTGTGGCCATAAACGTCACAACTCGTCCAGACGTTCGCTCACTTCTCCGCCATCACCGCCATCTATCATCAGCACGCTCCGTGACGAAAAATCCCCAGTCTTACACCACATGGCCTTCTCCACCCCCTTCATATCTCGCCACATTCAGTCATTTTGAATAGGTTTTCGCAAATTCAGAGTAGCAAATAAACTGGAGTTCTCACCCATCGACCCGGCTTTGACGCGTCCGTGTAACGAGGAAGCGCGGGCGTCAAGTACAACTTTCAAAAGCGGTCTCTGCACGTGGACAGTACCACCTCATAGAGGGTACCTCGGGTTGGTTCCTTGAAGGGTGTTTACCTGGTCGACCGATGAGGTGGCATCTGAGAAGGGTCTTATAGAAAGTCCCCGTGACGCGAGCTTTGCGTCCACATTTGAGAAGATGACACAGTAGTCTTCGGTGGTCTCCGTTCATATCTCTATGAAGAAGATCTATCTCGTCTCGCTTTTCATGGCGGTATTGAGGGTGGATGCCGCGTCAAGGACCACTGGACCAGCCGGAGCGACCATTGTGCGAACCACGCCACAGACCGGAGAGTTTGGAAGTGTACAGAGTGCTGTGGACTCACTTCCAAATGATTCAAGCTCGCGGACTATATTCATATTTCCGGGTGAGCCCAATGGTTCTTTCGCAACCGACATATCTTACTCTTTCCCGAATACAGGAACATACAACGAGCAAGTGAAAATATCGAGAAGTGGTCCAACAACGGTATGCTACCGGAGGTGCCGTGTCAGCGTCGGGAGCTCATGTCGATCAAAGATTTTGGGATACACCACAGATACGACCACCTACCAAGCGAACACGGTGCTCATCACACAATCCAAGGTTTGTCTCGAATTTACTCAGCTGTTTTCACGTTACCGATGTGCACTTTCAGTCTCTTGCCCAAACAACATCTGATGATCTCACTTCCACCATCTCCATCCACAAGGACAACTTTACGATGTATAATATCAACGCAAGCAACACGGTGCGTCCACTTACCAGAATTAGTCGCACAATCTGTTCATAGTTTACAGTTTGGTAAAGCATCCTCGAATGGTCAAGCACTGGCTTTGAGCGCAAATGGGAATTCACTGGGCTTCTATGCCGTCGCACTTTCGAGTTATCAGGCACGTGAAAACTGTACGGAGCTTTCAGAAAAATTGATCTCGGCTCGTTTTAAGGACACACTCAATGCGAACCGCGGCAATCAATACTAGTGAGTCCGTTAGCAGACTCATCGTCGAGTTTACGCTGAACATTTCATTTCAGTGGGGCCAGCTATATTGAAGGAGCTGTCGACTTCATATTCGGACAGGTTATACACAGCATCGTCCCAGTGTCAAACTCGTTTTAAGCTCTTATCCTCAGACCGCGCGTATATTCATTCAGAAATCCGTCATATCAAGCATTGGTCCTGGTTGCATTACAGCTAATGGACGCGACTCGTCGTCGAATCCAAGTTTGTGTGAGTATTTTTTTCAAAGTAACACTGTGTATCCTCGTTGACACCATCCCATAGTTGTGATCAACGACACGAATGTGACCTTGGGAGCTACTGCAGCATCGGG
>CAZAOR010000535.1:0-4636 GCA_964486805.1 uncultured Sediminibacterium sp.
TGGTGGTGCTGTTACTGACCCTGGTATTGCTGTACCTGAAAATCAGGTTCGGAAAAAGATAAGACCCAAGCGAGATTCGGCTTGATCCCATCGCGGCTGCAGGCTAATGGGAATCCGACAAAAAAGCCTTCCTGTCGTTGAGAGAGGAAGGCTTTTCTTATGCAGTAAACCTGCAATCAGTATTCATCTTCATTGAACATGAAGTCTTCCTGGCTGGGATAATCCGGCCAGATATCTTCAATACTCTCATACACTTCCCCTTCGTCTTCCAACTCCTGCAGGTTCTCTACCACTTCCAGTGGAGCGCCGCTCCGGATGGAATAATCGATCAGTTCATCCTTGGTGGCGGGCCAGGGCGCTTCTTCCAGGTAACTTGCTAATTCGAGTGTCCAGAACATAGGAATCCTGTTTAATTTTTTGCAAATGTAGCCGTATATACGAAACCACCAAACGCGAGTTGTCCGCAAGGGGCCAGAATTGTTTATAACAGCTTTTGGCCCGGCTGTTGTAGGTTTGCAGCTCAAAACCCCGTTTATGCTCAAAGCCACCCAGATCACCCGTCGGTACGGCCATATCCAGGTTCTGAAAGGCGTGGATATCACGGTCAACCAGGGCGAAATCGTGAGCATTGTCGGTTCCTCCGGTGCCGGAAAAAGTACCCTTCTGCATATCCTGGGTACGCTTGACCGGGCCGATTCGGGGTCAGTCTGGATCGACGGGCAGTCTGTGGAAGGGATGAATGGCAAGGCGCTGGCCGATTTCCGCAACCGCCACATCGGTTTTGTATTCCAGTTCCATCACCTGCTGCCCGAATTTACCGCCCTCGAAAACGTCTGTATCCCGGGATGGATCGCCGGTTTCCCGAAGAAAGAAGTAACAGAAAGAGCCGCAGAACTCCTGCAGGTACTGGGGTTGGCCAACCGGATGGAAAATAAACCCCAGGAGTTATCGGGCGGAGAACAACAAAGGGTCGCTGTTGCCCGGGCCCTGGTAAACAGGCCTTCCATTGTATTTGCAGATGAACCCACCGGTAATCTCGACAGTACCCATGCCCAGGAATTGTATGCACTTTTCCTGGATCTGCGGCGCACTTATGGGCAGACTTTCCTGATTGTTACCCACAATGAAGCGTTAGCCGATCTGAGCGACAGGGTATTACACATGAAAGACGGAAATATTCTGTAAACTGCTAACTGATTCGGGGACGCCAGGGAATTTCGGGTACCGACAAAAGATGCCCTACATACCGCGCCAATACAAACAGATAATCGCTCAAACGGTTGAGGTATTGCAGTACCAGGGGATCGATAAACAAACCCTCCTCCTGCATCAGCACGCAGCAGCGTTCTGCCCGCCTGCAAACACAGCGGGTGATATGGGCAGTGGATATCGCTGGATGTCCGCCAGGCAGGAGAAAAGATTTCATTTCGGGCAGAACCGTATGCATGGCATCTATTTCCTTTTCCAGCGCAGTGATATCCGTTTCTTTCAAATCGGGTATTTTCATTTTCGGGGACTTCTCCGGATCACAAGCAAGGGAGGAACCGATGGTGAATAACCGATCCTGTATTTCACGCAGTACCCGCAAGGTTTGCGCATCCGTGCAATGATCGGATGTCAGGCCGATAAAAGAGTTCAGTTCATCGATGGTTCCATAAGCATCAATCCGAATATGACTTTTCGCCACCCGGGTTCCGCCGATCAGTGCAGTCTTGCCCAGATCGCCCGTCTTGGTATAAATCTTTATAGCCATGTAAATAGTTAAATCGTGCAAACAAGGTTTTCTGGGAACAAAGCCCTAACCGCTCAGGCATGAACCTCATGGGTCTTGTACTGCTGCGAATGATCTGTTTCGATCAGGCCATCCCGCAAGCGGACCACACGATGGGCATAGCTGGCAATATCTTCTTCGTGTGTAACCAGTACCACGGTATTGCCTGCCTCCTGTATCTTACCGAATATCTCCATGACTTCAATAGAGGTTTTGGTATCGAGATTACCCGTTGGTTCATCCGCTAAAAGCAGGGAGGGATTATTGACAAGCGCTCTTGCGATTGCTACCCGCTGTATCTGCCCACCGCTCAGTTCATTCGATTTATGATGGCTCCTGTCTGCCAGTCCGACTTTTCCCAGCGCATCCATCGCACGTTCCATTCTTTCTTTTTTACCTACCCCCCCATAGATCAAGGGAAGTCCCACATTTTCAACCGCCGTCAGCCTGGGAAGCAGGTTAAATTGCTGGAAGACGAAACCGATTTCTGAATTTCTCACTTCGGCCAGGTCATCGTCCAGCATTTTACTCACATCCTTGCCATTCAGGATATATTTCCCGCCGGTGGGAGAATCCAGACAACCCAGGATATTCATCAGGGTGCTTTTCCCGCTGCCGGAAGGCCCCATCAGGGCAACATATTCATTGCGGAATATCTCCATATCAATACCCTTGAGTACCGGTATGGCCTGACTGCCCATGAAATAACTTTTCTGGATATTTTCCAATCGGATAATAGCTTCCTGCATAGCGAATAATTTATCGGGATATTGACCGGCTATTTTTTAATCACCTTCGGCACTTTGAAAAAGTATTCGTCTGCCATGGGCGCCCCTGCCAGGGCCTGCGAACGATCCACAGAACCTTGCACCACATCTTCCCGCAGTACATTCCTGGCATCACTGATAAACAATAAGGGCTCCACACCGGTGGTATCCACGATGCGAAGTTGTTCCACAAAATCCACCATCTTCTCTAAGTCTGCGCGAATGGATTCCTTTTCCGATTCCTCAAACCGGAGCCTTGCCAGTTTGGCCAATTCATCTACGAGTGCCGCATCAATGATCATGTTAACAAAAATAGCGGAAAGGCCAAAAAAGCAGGGCTTTTATTTTTAAGGGGCTCCAGGCAACGATCAGCGGTATCCAATCTGATCCTGATGTAGTTATGTCGCTACATCCGGTATAGTCATTTTTTAAAAATATTTATTTGAATGTTAAATCTGTTTCGAAGCTGTGTTTTTTCCTTAAATTGTATCAAACCCCCACTATGTTAGTTTATATCTTATTAGCTGTTTTTCTTGCCTGCCTCTATGCTTCCTATAAAGGCACCATCCCTTCGAGGGAAAAGTAAAAGCAGCCAAATCCATCCAGTATCCCAGCAAACTTCTCCGTCCAACGACCGAGAAGTTTTTTGTTACACCCTGCTTCCTTTTTCAGTGCCAATAACAATCGCTTCATCCGCAAGTCTGAAATACCCGCAGTGGTGGCATGCGGCAAAATCCTGGCCAGGCATCCGGTTCAACATACAAGAAATCAGACAAACAATCCGCAGCAGCATCTACCCCACACCGGTTATTTACCGGATCTGCTGCGGCCGGTACCTTTTTTGACGGGTTCTATTTTTACCCTACCTTCGATACTAAATTAGTTGCATAACTAACTATTTTATAAAGCACGTGATATGAAACGCATTATCCGTAAAGTAGCCGTTCTTGGAAGCGGGGTGATGGGATCCCGGATCGCCTGTCATTTTGCTGGTGCAGGATCAGATGTTTTATTGTTAGATATGCTGACACCCGGTGCAGAATCCAGCCAGAAACCGGCAGAAAGGAACCGCCTGGTGAATGATGCTTTGAAAGCGGCAGTTCAGTCGAACCCCTCCCCGGTGTTCACAAAAGAAACGGTGCAACGTATTCATACCGGGAACTTTACCGATAACCTGCAGGAAGCCGGCCAGTGCGACTGGATCATTGAAGTGGTGGTGGAAAGGCTGGACATCAAACAGGCTTTATATGAAAAGATCGAGCAGATCCGCAAGCCGGGTACCCTGATTACTTCCAATACTTCCGGCATACCGATCCATCTTTTGGCACAGGGGCGCAGTGAAGATTTCAAAAAGCATTTCTGCGGCACACATTTTTTCAATCCCCCGCGTTATCTGCGCCTGCTGGAGATCATTCCCACGCCCGATACCGATCCGGCAGTTGTGGATTTCCTGCTGAACTACGGGGATGTATACCTGGGCAAAACAACGGTATTGTGCAAGGATACGCCGGCCTTTATTGCCAACCGCGTCGGTGTTTTCAGTATCCTGTCTATTTTTCACCTGATGGATTCCCTGGGTCTGGGCATTGATGAGATAGATGCGTTGACCGGCCCCATCATTGGCAGGCCCAAATCAGCCACTTTCCGTACGGCCGATGTGGTGGGCATAGATACACTGGTAAAAGTAGCCAGAGGCGTTGCAGAAAATTGTCCACAGGATGAAGCGAAAGATATTTTCCGGATCCCGGCCTGGCTGGATACCATGGTCGAAAAAAAATGGCTGGGAGATAAAACCGGTCAGGGCTTTTTTAAAAAGACCGGTTCCGGTAAAACCAAGGAAATCCTGACACTGAACCTGCAGACCCTGGAATACGGCCCCCGCACCAAACCGAGGTTTGCCAGTATAGATGCTGCCAAGCCGGTAGAAGACCTATCCAAACGCATCCAACTGCTGAATGCGGCCACAGACAAGGCCGGAGATTTTTACCGGAAATTTCATTACGGGCTGTTTTCCTACATCTCGTTCCGCATTCCGGAAATCAGCGATGAAGTGTATCGATTAGATGATGCGATGAAAGCCGGCTTCGGTTGGGAAACC
>CAZAOR010000536.1:0-7777 GCA_964486805.1 uncultured Sediminibacterium sp.
ACAAAAGTGACCCCGGTGCTCCACATACTGTCCTGGTGCAGCCCCGATTTGGCTGTGATATCTTCGAAATGAAAATTGCCTTTGTTGAGGTAGAGCTTGTTATCGCCCATATTGGAAGTGAGAAAAACATCGGGCAGCCCATCATTATTGATATCGCCGATGGCAACACCGCCACCATTATAAAAGTTGCGGAACAGGAAACTGTTTTCCTTTTTACCATCTTCCACATTATTCCGGAAATCAATCCCGGTATTGGGCATCAGGTCAAAAAGGGTAGCAACTGGGGGTTGGTGTTTGCAGGCGATTACGATACAGGCAATACAAACCAGGCAGAAATAAATCCGGCATTTCATGTGAGTGAGCGTTGTAGGTAAACCCTGGCAGTGAAACGAAGTTACTCTTTCTCTTCGTACAACTGCAAAATCGGGCAGAAGAATTATCCCAGGCGGTGCTTATTTTTTTCTTAAAATCCCATAAAAGAAAAGACCCTTTTGCAAGGGCCTTCTCTTTGTTGTGTTTATTGCCAAATGAGAACCATCCGTCAATTTTAGTAACCAGGATTCTGTTTCAGGTTCGGGTTTGCAGCCAGCGCCTGGTTGGGAATCGGGAACAGCAGGTATTTCGGGTCATCAGAAGGCTTATACTGCCAGGGTTTCAGGAATACCCCGAAACGCTCCAGGTCAGTCCTTCTTACACTTTCCCAGTACAGTTCACGGCCTCTTTCAGCCAGGAGGGTATTGGGGTCATCCACATTGCTGGTATTTACAAGCGTCATTGTGGTAAGCGGAAGCGCTTTACGAGCTACACGCAAGGCATTCACCATGGTCTGTGCACCATTGGCATCACCAGTTCTGAGTTTGGCTTCAGCCACCATCAGTACCACATCGGGGTAACGGAAGATCATCAGATCGTTTCCGGCATTGCCCTGGTACTGGGGATAATCCGGTGTATATTTTACTACGCGGATACCGGTAACTTCCAGGTTGGTGCCGGTTTCAATCATGTTATCGGCAATCTTCGGCACAAAAGCCAGCGGAGCGCCTTTCCGGTCTTTTTCAGGATTCCCGTTTTCATCATACTGCTGACCTACGAGGAAGCCAGGCAGGATGCCTGATTTTTTCTTGGCATAATAGGTGCCATCAAAATATTCACGACCACCCAGACGCTGATCGGTAACAGTCAGTGTATCAGCATGGTCATAAACCATTGGAATAGTGGGCGTGGTATTGAATGATGCATAGAAATCACCGATGGTAGAAAATCCGTTCCAGCCTGCATTCGGGTTAGCCGGTGTATAAGAATTATAGTGCAGGGTCATGTTCCAGCGGGCGGTGATACCAGAGTTATTGGCAGCTACCCCGGAATTATTTACATAACGGAAGATTGCTTCGGGTGATTGGTCGTTGGTCGGGTTGAAGTTGTCGAAATAATTCTTTGCATACGAATATTTACCGCTGCTGATGATGGCATTACCCAGGGTGATCACCTGATTCATGTCGCCTGCATCAAATGTGGGGGAAGCCCGGTTTGCCCAGGTACCTTTCTGCAGGTAGCATTTCATCAGCAGGGTGCGGCAGGCATCCGGGTTCGCCTTATCCGGTCCGTTAGAGGTCGGAAGGTCAGGCAGGATAGCAGTCAGTTCGGAAATAATGAATGCACCTGCATCAGCTCCTGATTTTACAGTGGGCGGTAAGAGCAGGTTCTCACCCGGGTTACGGATGGGGAACTGGCCATACAGATCCAGCAGGTAATACAGGGCCAGGGCACGGATAAACCTTGCCTCAGCAGCCTGTGCTTTGGTAGGGCCGAAACCCAGCACGTTGGTTGCATCGAAGTTGATTTTGTTCAATGCATTGAATACACCGAGTACCTGACCGTGGTCGGCATTCCAGGTGTGGTTATGGATAACACGCCATACGCCGTTGTCATCCCAGTCACCGCCGCGTGTCGGAACCAGTGATTCGTCTGTACTGTTCTCCATCAGCGAGAACAATTGATCCTGACCGGTTAACGGTCCGCCGAGGTCGGAATAAGCAGCCTGCAGCAATAATCCGGTACCAGCCGCTCCAAGCGCACTGGATACCTGGCTATTGGTGAGCGTACTGTTCAATCCTTCATTCAGCTTTGTACAGCCCGTCATCATTGCGACGACCAGCGCAAAAACTGAAATTTTAGATATCATATTATAAGGTTTCATACTGATAATATTTTGAGGTGATAATGGGTTTATAAACTGAAATTGAATCCGAATGTAATTACACGCGGCGTGGGATAAGGCACATACTCGATAGACCGTGAAGGATAGGAGTTATTGCTCTTATCAATATTCACCTCAGGATCAAACCCAGTGAACTTGGTGATCACAAACAGGTTGGAACCAGTCACGAAAGCGCTCAGGTTTTTGATATACTTACCTGCATTCCCGATATTATAATTCAAAGTCAGGTTACGCATTTTGAAATAATTACCATTCTCAAGGAAACGGGTGGAAGCACCAACCCCGCTGCCTACTCCTTCTTTGGAGTTATAAGCAGCTACATCAATGTTCCGGCCTTGTACAATACCGGCAATATTGGTTACGGCGGTTGCGGTGTTGTTATAGATCAGGAATCCGCCAGCACCGCCCATATTCATAACCAGCGACAGTTTGTTATAACGCAGTGTTGCGCCAAAACCATAAAGGCTGTGCGGGTTGGGGTCACCTGCAAACTGCGGGTCAGCACCTATCACCTGGTTGCCGGAAGCATCAAATCCCTGGAAAGGTTTCAGGTAGAACACATTCACCGGCTGGTTGTTGGCAATCACCTGGGCCAGCGTACCGGATACACCCTGACCATTGATCTGGGCGGTATTGACCTTCAGATCCAAGCCCGTATTGGGGTCTTTGAAGTTCTTGATGATGTTTTTATTGTATGCGTAGTTGAACGTTACATCCAGTCCGAATTTCCGGTGATCGATCAGCGTTGCACCGATTGCGAACTCTACCCCGGAGTTAACCAGGTTAGCCGGCAGGTTGATAAAGCTGACAGAGTTGGGTGCGGGCTGGATAGCCGTTGTCTGGAACAGGATATCAGTTGTATTCCTGTTATAATAGTCGATAGAACCATATACTTTACCACCAGTGAAGGAGAAGTCAACACCGGCGTTAAATGTCTTGGTTTTTTCCCATTTCAGGTTCGGGTTACCGTTCACTACCTGCGGAGCATTGTTATAGGCAGTCAGGGCAAATTGTTCCTGAGAAGAACCTGCCGGGTATTCCTGGTTACCGGTTAAGCCATAAGAAGCACGGAGGGCCAGGCTGGAGAACAGCTTGCTGTTCTGCATGAATTTCTCATTGCTCACTACCCATTTCAGACCTGCTGAGGGGAAATAACCATACTTGTTATTCTTACCGAATTTGCTGGAACCATCCGCACGGATCGTACCAGTCAGCAGGAATTTGTCTTTATAGTTCAAAGTAGCGCGACCGAAATAAGACTGGATCTCAGATGTGGGATTGGCGAAAGTTCCATAAGGATTCTGTACCTGTGCATCCTGCATCAGGCTGGTGTACAGGATCGGAATACGGGTGGCTTCGGTCAGGTTGGTATTGAAACCGGAAGCAGTGATTCCGCCGCCGGAATAATCCGTTGTGAAATATTCATAACCAGCCAGGGCTTCCAGGCTCAGGCTGCTGTTCAGGTTAGCATGGTAGTTCAGGGTATGGGTGATGGTCTGTGACATCAGTTTGGCATTGCCCAGTGCGGCAAAACCCAAACCTGATACACCTGCCTGTCCCTGCAACCATCCGTCAATATTCATGGTACGGGTACCGGTACCGTAGTTGATACCGTACAGGAGTTTGTACTCAAGATTATCTGTGATTTTATAAGCAGCGGAGATATTACCTAAGAAGGAAAATACACTGCTGCGGTCATTATAGGCATCATTAAATGCCAGGGGGTTACCCGAACCGTTTGTCGGGAAATTATAGGTGCCTGAACTGGTATAGAAAGGTTGTGTGGGGTTCCAGCTCAGTGCAGAAGAGATCAGGTTACCGGCAGAACCAGCGGTGTTGGAAACACTGGTGAGTACTTCCGCATAATTACCGGTAATGATACCGAAATCCAACGTCAGCTTTTTATCCAGGAATTTGTAGTTGCCGCCGATAGTGGCCAGGTATTTTTCCAGGGCTGATTTTTTGATGAATCCTTTATTATCAGAAGCCAGGAAAGAGGCGCGGAAGCGACCTGCATCGTTACCGCCGCTGAAAGCAACGGAATAGTTGGATGAAAGGGCGCTTTGTGTGATAGCTTTCAGGGCATCTACACTGGTACCGCCATCCAGGCTGGAAGGCTGTCCGTATTTTTTCAGGGCATCACGATACTGGGATGCATTCAGTACGGCAAAACGTTTCATATAGCCAGCCTGTAAACCGAAGTTGGTGCCAACTTCAATTTTAATCGGACCGGCACTGGCTTTCTTGGTGGTGATTACCACCACACCGTTCGCACCGCGCGCACCATAAATGGCAGCGGCAGAAGCGTCTTTCAACACATCGATCTGGGCGATCGTGTTCGGATCAATGAACAACAGCGGGTTGGAATTGGGGTTGGTACCAAAGGCATTGCTGATGTTCGGACGGGCAGTTCCGCCGTCCAGGGGAACCCCGTCAACAACATACAGGGGGTTGTTACTGGAGCGGATAGAAGAGGTACCGCGGATCTGGATGGTAGGCGCTGCACCTGGCTGACCGCTGGTATTGGTCACTTCCAAACCTGCTACCTTGCTTTGCAGCAACTGGTCAGGGGCCGTGATCATACCCTTGTTAAAGTTTTTGGCCTGGATCGATACCACAGAGCCGGTCAGGTCTTTCTTCTTAGCCGTACCGTAGCCGATCACAACCACCTCATTCAACTGGTCGTTGGTAGCATTCAGTTTTACGTCCACAGAAGTTCTCCTGGCAATGTCTACATCTACCGACTCATACCCTACCGTTGACACAACGAGGGTCGTAGCAGAAGCAGGAACCGAAATCTTGAAAGTTCCATCTGCCGCGGTTTGTGTACCGACAGTGGAACCTTTAACGGTTACCGAAGCGGCTACCATGGGAGAACCATCCTTGGCATCTGTAACTTTTCCGACAACAGTTTTGTTTTGGGCTTGCGAGGTGAGTGCAAACAAGCAAGCAACTAAACCCACTAGCGTGGGCCTGACAAGCTTCGAAAGATTCATAAATGGCAGTTTATTGGTTATTAAGCGTGTACAAAATACACATTTTTATTGCTAAAAAAATTTTTTTCCGATTTTTTGGGCAGACAGCCCTGAAATTCTTCCAAAAATCTACCTAACGCAACCGAATTTTTATTAAGACCTCTCCGCTCACCGGAATGATGCTTCCCTACAGCCTCTTTTTTAACGATTTGGCAACATTCCACAGATAAATGTATGTTTTTAGCGGACTTTAGATTTAAGATATTTTTCTTATTTGTTTCCGCAAACGTTTGCGAAATCCTTTGCTGTGGAAAATTTTTTGTCTTATCGGGGCCCTTCCCGCGCCGCAGAAGCGTCATCCAGGCGTTAAATACCGTGCTTGATGGCATAAATCACAATACCGGCCGTATTCTTCGCATGCATTTTCTCCAGGATCTTCCTGCGATAGCCCTCCACGGGTCCGCATACTGTGGAATAGCTGGTCCCCGATTTCCCGGGCAGCGTATTCCTGGCAGATGAGGCGGATTATTTCCATCTCCTTGGCCTAGAACAGCGGTTCCTCGGCTTTTCGGGTATACAGGTTGAACCGGAGGCCGGAAATTGTAATGGCAAGCCTTGCAGAAGTAGAGGAACAATAATAAGGATATCCCTGCTGCACCATGCGGATGGCGTCAATGATCTCAGATTTATCCGAGCTTTTCAGCAGGTATCCCATTGCACCCGCTTCCTGCATGTCGACCACCAAGCTTTCTTCATTGAACATGGAAAGTGCGATGAGGCCGGTTTCCGGCCGGAAACCCGTGATCTGCTGGGTGGCCTGGATCCCATCCATGCGGGGCATCTTGATATCGGTGAGAATGATATCGGGGGCTTCCGCCTTCGCCAGTTGCACCAGTTCTTCCCCATCCCGGGCCTCCCCGCAGATCAGCATTCCCTGCTCCCGCGACAGGGTCATCCGTAATCCATCCCGGTACACTTCATGGTCATCGGCTATCAGTATCCGGATATCACTGGGCTTCATCGGACAATATGATTCGGTAAAACAATTTCATAGCGGGTACCTTTGCCTGGCGCTGTATCAATAAAAATTTCCCCGTCCATCATCTCTACCCGGCTTACAATATTTTTCAGGCCCAGCCCGAGCGACTGCTGTTTCCGCATGGAATAATGAAATCCTTTTCCGTTATCTGCAATATAAAACCTGATTTCCTGCTCGTTTTTGGTAAAGCCGATCTGTATCAGAGTAGCCCTGGCATGTTTCAGGGTATTGTGAATGGCTTCCTGGATGATCCGGTAAATATGGATTTCATTCTGCTGCTCCACCTGGAACGGCAGGGCAACCGCTTCCAGTTCCACACGGATCTTACCTGTGGTATTCAGGTCGTCTGTAAACTGACGGATCGCCGTGATCAGCCCTTTCCGTTCCAGGGAATTGGGCATCAGGTCGTTCGCAATCCGGTGAACCTGGGAAAGCATCTCATTCATCAGTCCCGGTGATTTTGTTTGCAGGTACCGGTCTTCATCCGACAGGGTCTGGATAGATGCCACATGCATTTTTACCGATGACAATACCGGGCCGCAATCATCGTGCAGGTCCTTCACAAAACGGGATCGTTCATTTTCGAGTGCCCTGATCTCCGCCTGTACCTTCTCCTTATATAAAAGCACATTGCGCTGATGCTGCTTGATCAGCGAGATGACATAAATAACAATCAACATTGCCAGCACGCCGGCAGCAATTAACAAAGTCAGGTATAGTTTCGCATCATGTGTCGTCATAGCACCAACCCAAATTAAAAAAAACATCTTTGTCCAGTTTCCCCGATCATTGAATGGCATAACCGGATACCTGCCGGCCGAACAGTCAGAAGGACAGGCTGAATTTTTGTTTCCGGGGTATCAGTATAGCGGCATAGGCATACAGCAGGTTGGCCGTAACATCCGCCACTACAATCACATCGAACAGGTATATGTTCATTTCCTTGCTAAGCACCCCGGGTATGAGATAAAAGATTTCATAAATTGACCGAAAAGCATAATAAAAGGCAAATACACTGCAAAGAACAAACTGGGCATTGCGGAGAATCTGTTTTTTCTCATGCATCAATACCAGGTTCATCAGGTCAATACTGATCACATGGTACGCTCTCAAGCTGCTATTGATTTCTTGATTGATCCGTGGTGGGATTGGTCCGCCAAATCCGGGCAGGTTCGGAAAGTAAACAAAAAGACCAGGCGCAGGTTATCCGCTGAAAATCCTTTCATCCCGTTTCAAAGTCCTGAGTCTGTTGCCTGGCTCGTAAACCAGGTTGATCGCATCTGCCCATCCGCAGGAGTTAATAGCCGGTAAGCTGCTGTGTTTGGTTCCCGAAGGAATTTTCTTTTCTCTTTTTTCCTGAATCCATGGGCCTGCATGCGTGTTGGCTTGCTGATATGGTGTGTACCTGTACTATGCCTTTCACCCCCTGGTAGTTTCCAATGGCTGAATCATTGCAAACGCTTTGGGTAAATACCGGATCATATCCGAAACAGACATAGCTGTTTCTCCCTGTTCCGCACAAGCGAGATCGCCGGCAAGACCATG
>CAZAOR010000537.1:0-4201 GCA_964486805.1 uncultured Sediminibacterium sp.
GAAGGTTGGTTTTATGAAGGGGCGGGCATCTACCGGCATGCCTGGTTGATCGGGGTACAACCCGTGCATGCTTCCATGAAAGGCGGTTTGTTTGTGTACACCCGGGATAAAGGAAAAGATGCCGAGGTTACCGTTCAGGCAACGGTTGATAACCATGGGCTTCAACCGGTAAAAGCATCCGTTCAACTGCAGATCACCGACCGTAACGGGAAAATTCTGCAGACATCTGCAGAGATACCTGTTAGCCTGGATATCCAATCATCCCAAACAGTAACGCAGCAGTTGCCGCTGAAAAATGCGGTACGCTGGAACCTGGATAATCCCTATCTGTACCGGGCGGTTGCGATTGTGCGGGTGAATGGCATGGTGACGGATCGGGTTAAAACGCGGTTCGGGGTGCGTACCATTACCCTGGATGCCAATAAGGGATTGTTCCTGAACGGTAAACCGGTAAAAGTGTATGGTACCAGTAACCACCAGGACCATGCCGGCCTCGGATCCGCACTGCCGGATTATCTCCAGTATTACCGCATCGGTTTATTGAAAGAAATGGGTTGCAATGCTTACCGGACAACGCATAATCCTCCGACCCCGGAATTGTTAGATGCCTGCGACAGCCTGGGTATGCTGGTGATGGATGAAACCCGATTGCTGACAAGCGGGGAAGAATATGCCGGCCAGTTGAGAGACCTGGTATTGCGTGACAGGAACCATCCATCCATATTTATCTGGTCGATCGGAAATGAGGAATTCGCTGCACAGCGCACCGATATCGGTAAAAGAATCGCACAGGATAACCTGCTGCTCCTGAAAAAACTGGACCCATCCCGCACAGCAACCTATGCAGCCAATATCGGCAACGTGTATGCCGGTGTCAATGAAGTGATCCCGGTACGTGGGTTCAATTACAATCTCGGCGGGGCAGATGCCTACCACCAGCAACATCCTGAACAGCCTGTTATCGGAACGGAAGTGGCCAGTACTGTAAGTACACGCGGCATTTTTATCAAAGATACCCTGCATGCTTATGTACCCGATTATGACAGCGTTTATCCACCCTGGGCTTCTACGGCTGAACAATGGTGGACTTTTGCTGCGAAACGTCCCTGGTTCATGGGTGGTTTTGCCTGGACCGGTTTCGATTACCGGGGAGAACCCACGCCTTACAGTTGGCCGAATGTGAATTCGCATTTCGGTATCATGGATGTTTGCGGATTCCCGAAAACAGTTTACTATTATTACCAGTCCTGGTGGACAGACAAGGACGTCCTGCATATCGCTCCGCACTGGAACTGGCAGGGAGAGGAAGGAAAGGAAAAATTAGTTTGGGTAAATACCAATGCGGATGACGTGGAACTGTTTCTGAACGGGAAAAGCCTCGGTAAAAAAACAATGCCCCGCAATGGGCATTTGAGCTGGCAGGTACGATATGAACCGGGTATTCTGGAAGCAGTGGCTGTTAAAAATAACCGGATCATTAAAGCCAGGATCGAAACAACCGGAGCGCCTTACCAGGTTGTTCTGACTAGTTCCAAAACAAAACTGCGGGCCGACGAGGAAGATGCTACCGTTGTAAATGTATCAGTCAAAGACAAGCAAGGCCGCGAAGTGCCGGATGCCGCTAACCAGATCCGCTTCGATATCACAGGCGCCGATGCTTCTCTTTTCGGCGTAGGTAATGGGGATCCCAGCAGCCATGAAGCGGATAAATGTATGCCGGGTAACTGGCGGCGGCATTTGTTCAACGGGCATGCGCAACTGATTATACGGGCTGGGAAACAGGCCGGGGCCATCACCCTGAAAGCGGGCGGCGACAATCTTTTACCAGCAACACTGAACCTGTTGCAAGAGTGAAACAGGTTCAATTCATATATAAAACTGTATAAGTATACCTGTTGTTTAAAACAAAACCCATGTCATTTACGGAACAATTAGAAAAGAAATTTGTGTCAGAAGCCGAGATACCGGAACAGTTCGCATTACCCGGTGAAATTCATCAGCGGGAATATTTATGTAATGGAGAGATGAAGCCCTGGACCGGTAAAGTGCATGAAGTGTATTCGCCTGTATGTGTGCGTACGCCGGAAGGTTTGAAGCGGAAACTCATTGGCACATATCCCGTTTGTACGGAAAAAGAAGCATTCGAAGCGCTGGATGCAGCGGTAGCGGCGTATGATAACGGGCGCGGTCAATGGCCTACCATGAGTGTGGCTGACCGGATTCAATGTGTGGAGAAATTCATCGGCCGCATGCGCGAGCAGAAAGAGATCATGGTGAAACTGATCATGTGGGAAATCGGTAAATCTTATGCAGATTCACTAAAAGAGTTCGACAGGACGGTGGAATATGTGTATGCAACGATTGATGCCTTAAAAGACCTGGATCGGGATTCCTCCCGATTCACGATCGAGCAGGGCATTGCAGCCCAGATACGGCGTTCACCGCTGGGAGTGGTCTTGTGTATGGGGCCCTTCAATTATCCGCTCAATGAAACATTCACAACCCTGATTCCGGCCATTATCATGGGTAATACTCTTTTATTCAAGCCGCCGAAACATGGAACTTTATTGCATTATCCCTTGCTGGAAGCATTCCGGGAATGTTTCCCCAAAGGGGTGGTCAATACGATCTACGGCCGGGGAAACGTGATTGTGCCGGGTCTGATGCAATCAGGAAAAATTAATGTACTCACGCTGATCGGCTCCAGTAAAGTGGCCAATGAACTGAAAAAGCTGCATCCGAAAGTAAACCGGCTGCGTGCTATTCTTGGGCTTGATGCAAAGAATGCTGCTATTGTAACTGCCGACGCAGATATTGATCTCGCCGTACAGGAAACCGTATTGGGGAGTCTGTCTTTTAATGGACAAAGATGCACGGCTCTGAAAATAGTGTTTGTTCACCGCAGGATTGCGGAATCATTCGTTGACAAATTAGCCGAAGCGGTGAATAAACTTTCCTTCGGCATGCCCTGGGAAAAAGGAGTGGCACTGACTCCTTTACCGGAACCGCATAAACCGGCATACCTGCAGGAATGTATTGCAGATGCCCTTAGTAAGGGGGAAAAAGTGCAGAACGAAAACGGCGGTGAAGTTTGTGCATCTTTTGTTTATCCGGCCCTGGTATATCCTGTCAATGATCAGATGAAACTGTACCGGGAAGAGCAGTTCGGCCCGGTGATCCCGGTGGTGCCTTTTGACAGCATCGAAGAACCGATCCAGTACCTGATTGACTCTACACATGGGCAGCAGGTAAGCCTCTTCAGCCAGAACCAGGCTGAATTGTCAAGCCTGATCGATCCCCTGGTGAACCAGGTGAGCCGGGTTAATATCAATTGTCAGTGTCAGCGCGGGCCGGATGTGTTTCCGTTCACCGGCCGGAAAGACAGTGCAGAAGGAACACTGTCCGTGGTGGATGCCCTGCGATCCTTCTCAATCCGGTCACTCGTGGCGGCCAAATTAACCGATGGCAATAAGCAATTAATTAATGATATTGTGAGCTCGGAAGCATCTAATTTTTTGAGTACGAAATTTATTTTTTAGATGGTACTTTCCTCATTCGATCTCAGCGGCAAAACCGCACTTGTCACAGGTTGTAACAAAGGCATCGGAAAGTCGATGGCCGTTGGCCTGGCGGAAGCGGGTGCGGATATTATTGGCGTATCCGGTTCCCTGCCAGCGAACGGCAGCGCCATACAAACCGAAGTGGAGAAACTGGGACGCAGGTTTACTGCCTACCAGGCGAATTTATCCGACCGGCAGTCGCTCTATACCTTTATTCAACAGGTGCAGGACAATCACCCGGTGGTAGATATCCTGGTGAACAATGCGGGTACCATCCTGCGCAAACCTGCCGCAGAACACCCGGATGAATACTGGGACACTGTCCTGTCGCTGAACCTTGACGCACCTTTTATATTGGCAAGGGAATTTGGTAAGAAAATGTTGGAAAGGGGGGGCGGGAAAATAATATTTACCTGTTCCCTGCTGAGTTTCCAGGGAGGGATCAATGTGCCGGGTTATGCGGCCAGCAAAGGTGCATTATCCAGCCTGGTGAAGGCGCTTGCCAATGAATGGGCTGGTAAAGGCGTGCAGGTAAATGGGATCGCACCCGGCTATATTGCAACGGATAATACTGAAGCCCTAAGGAATGACCCGGAAAGAAGTCAGTCGATCCTGTCAAGAATCCCTGCAGGCCGCTGGGG
>CAZAOR010000538.1:0-4109 GCA_964486805.1 uncultured Sediminibacterium sp.
CCGATCGGTAACCTGGCCGCTGCGATCTCTTCACCGGCCGTGTTTGGCGATGCAGATGAAGCAAGCTTACCCACTTCCATTGCCATTCATGATGCTACCCTGCGCAGGAGCAGCAATGGCCTGGTGGAAGCTTATAAGCAATCCGGTATCGACAATAAAGCAAATGTCCTCATCCTTGTTGACCAATTCGAAGAATTATTCCGGTTCAATAAAATTGAAACAGAAGCGCGCGAAGGCAAACGAGATGCGGTTGCTTTCGTGAACCTGCTGATAAAAGCTGCCAGACAAACAGAATACCCGATATACGTTGTCTTTACCATGCGCTCGGATTTCCTGAGTGACTGTACCGAGTTCCGGGGATTGCCGGAAGCGATCAATGACGGCGATTACCTCGTGCCCCGTATGACCCGTGAAGAAAGGAGGGAAGCAATTACAGGCCCGATTGCCGTTGCGAACGGAAAAATCAGTCAGCGATTGCTGAATCAATTGCTGAATGATGTAGGTGATAATCCAGACCAGTTACCGATCCTCCAACATGCATTGATGCGGACCTGGGATATCTGGAAAAAGAAAAACCAACCCGATTCTGAACTGGACCTGGAGGATTATGAGCAGATAGGAACCATGCAGCATGCATTGTCCCAGCATGCAGAAGAAGCCTATGGGGAACTGGAATCCGATAACCAGCGGCGGATCTGCGAAGTGATCTTTAAATCCCTGACCGATAAAGGCTCCGATACCCGGGGCATCCGGCGACCCAGCAGCATGGCAGAACTTTGCCAGATCGCCAATGCCGGTTTTACGGAAGTCGCCCAGGTGGTAGAAGTATTTCGAAAAACTGGCCGGGCTTTCCTGATGCCCCCTGCCAGGGTACCGCTGACAGAGCATTCTATCATCGATATCTCCCATGAAAGCCTGATGCGCGTATGGGAGCGACTGATTGCCTGGGTAGAAGAAGAGAATCAGTCGGCACAGATCTACTGGCGTCTCTGTGAAGCGGCTGACCTCTATGAACAGGGAAAAGGAGGGCTCTGGCGGGATCCCGAATTACAGGTGGCCTGGAAATGGAAGGAAGAACAACAACCCAATGCCATCTGGGCATCCCGCTATAATCAGCAATTTGATAAAGCGATCTTGTTCCTGGAGCATAGTAAAAAGACATTTGAGTTAGACAGGATCCATAAAGAAAATCTCCAGAAAAAAAGACTGCGCCAGGCAAGACGGATCACGATCGTGATCTCTGCCATTGCCGTACTGGCTTTATTCTTGTCCATCTATTCTTTCGAACAGAAAAACCAGGCAGAAAAATCACGCAAACAGGCCGAAGCAGCAAGGATACGGGCGCAGCAACAGGAAAAGATCGCGCTGGAGCAAAAAAGGATTGCAGAAGTCAATAAAGCAATCGCCTTACAGGAAAAAACCAAAGCCGAACAGAGCCGGGAACAGGCAGTATTGCAGAAAGAGATCGCCGAGAAAGAACGGAAAAATGCCGAAGAGAACCGCAAGGATGCGCTCCTGCAAAAAACAATTGCGGAAAACCAGAAAGCCTATGCTGAACGCCAGCGCCAGGCTGCTGAAGAAAGCGAAAAAGTGGCCAAACAGCAGCAGGCTATTGCCGTAGAACAGAAAGATATTGCTACGAAAAATGAACAGATCGCCATCGCAGAAAAAAAAGTATCCACCCGTTTACAGGAACTGGCCGAATCCAGAAACCTCGCATACCAGTCACTGCTTTTATTGAATGATAACAATACGGCAGGCAGCAGAGACCTGGTGGAGAAAGCCTATGAGATGAATGCCCGGAATAACGGCCCCATACAGAACAGTGATATTTTCAATGCCCTGCATTTTAACTGGGAACAAAGTATCCAGCAGAAAAACCAGTTCCTGCTCCACAAATTCCCCGTACGAGCCATCACCGGCATTCCCGGTACCGATTTCATATTGTCGGGTGATGAGGGTGGCGCACTGGTGCTTTCCCGTGCAGACAAGGGTATCCTGCAACCCCTCACACGTATTGCCCTCAATGATGAAATCCGGCATCTCAGCCTCACACCCGATGGCAGCCGGCTCTTGGTACTCTCAGCAAAAGGAAATGGGTACCTGTATGCAGTAGATGCCGGGAAACAGGTACTTGCCCAGCTATCCCGGTTCAGTTTTCCGGGCACCGGAAAAACTGCCGTGTTCACAGATGCCAATACCGGCTGGATTTTATCCGGAGAAGGGATAACCGGCATTCGTCTTACCGGCAACCAGGTACTGGTCACCAAAAATATTCCGGGTACGGATTTCGGAGCCATGACGCTTGCACATGATGGCAGCCTGTATATCGGCAAAGGCAACCAGTTACTCGTGTATCCCAGGAATACTGACCCGACCGGCGAGCCTTCCAGAAAATATACGATAACCGGCCGAATCACCAGTATCGCCATCGATCCCGGCGAACGGTATCTCGCTGCGGGTACGGCGGAAGGCGGGGTGTGGCTGACCAGCACAGATGCATCGGCAAAACCGGTGCAGATGACATTGCACCTCTCGGCAGTGAATGATATCCGTTTCAATACCTCCCCCGATCATATCCTGCAATTGGCATCTGCCGGAGCTGACCAGGCAATCAAAGTATTGGACGTGCGCGCTACTTTGGCGGGCAACAGCAATGAAGATGTACTGGTATTGAAAGGACACCATCTTTGGGTATATGGACTCTGGTTTACACCCGATGGCAAGTACCTGTTTTCATCCAGTGAAGACCAGAAAATTATCGGCTGGATACCCTCCATGTCGGCTATTTATGACTTGCTGAAAAAAGCGAAATGACCATGAAGAACATCGTAAAATGGATCAAAGGGTTCGGTGCTGCAGTAGCCATCCTCTCCGGAAGCATGGCAATGGCGCAGAATAACTGCGGCACAGCCACCATTAACGAAGTGAGCCTTAAATATGAAATAGGCCGGTTCCGCGAGAGTATTGCCCAACTCAATGCATGCCTTCAGTCCAACGGGTTTAATACCGCAGAAAAAATCGAAGCTTACCGGCTCCTGGCTATGTGCCACCTGGCTATCGATTCGGTGAACCTGGCAGATGCCGATATCAATCAGCTTTTATACCTGAAAGACAGCTTCGAACCCGATACCAGGGATCCGCAGCGGTTCCGGCAGGAAGTGGCCCTGGTCAAGTCCCGCTCCCATATCAATATTGTATCCTCTGTATCAAAACGTGACGAGGAACTTAGACTGGCTCCCGCTACCATTACCGTGATTACCCATGAAGAGATCATCCAGCGCGGATACAATGACCTGATCGATATCCTGAAAGATATCCCGGGCTTTGATATCTCGATCTATTACGGGGTATTATATGCGAATATCTACCAACGCGGCTTACGCACAAACAATACCGAGAAAACACTGATCATGATCGATGGGGTGGAAGACAATGACCTCTGGACCAATTATGCCGATATCTCCCAGCAATACCCCATCACAAATATCAAACGGGTAGAAATTATCTACGGGCCTGCATCCACCATGTATGGCGCCAATGCCTTTACCGGCGTTATCAATATCATTACCAAAGAACCGGAAGACTACCTCAAAAAAGACCATAACTCCGGTATCAGCGTCAGCACCGGGATGGGCAGCTACAACGCCCGTTATTTTGACATGAGCTACGGCTACCGCAAGGGCCAGGTATCATTCAGCCTCACCGGTCGGGTGTATCATTCAGACCGGCCCGATCTTTCCGCGCAGGGATATTTCGACTATTCACCCGCCGCTTACGATAAGATCGACTATCTGAACCAGATGAGTATCCGGTCAAATGCGCAGCAATACATCAACAATAACCAGCTACCGCTCACCAGTCCTTATTATACGGTTTATGGTGCACCGGGTGCAGCAGACAGTATCATACTGACCAATGCGGGGGTGCAACAGGCCCGCAATGCGGATAAGAACGCATATAACCAGGTCGTCAACGGAAAAGCGGTGAATGCATTCAGCAATCCTGCGCAATCGGAATATATCCATGCAAAACTTAATGTCGGCGATTTCAGCGTGGGCTATGTGCAATGGGGTAAAACAGAAGGAGCGGGAACACTTTATACAGAT
>CAZAOR010000539.1:0-8982 GCA_964486805.1 uncultured Sediminibacterium sp.
ATTACCAATTATGTAAAGTTCCAATGTGTGCAGGATAAGACCGCAATGCCCGACCGTTTTCAGACTGGCGATACCGTGAAAGTCCTGTTCAATATCAAAGGCAGCAAATGGATGCGGGATGGCCGGGAAAATTATATCACCAATCTTGATGCCTGGCGCATGGAATCTGTGAAGCTTTCGCAGGACGGCCCATCGCCGGATACTTACCAGGATTCTCCTCCGGCCTCAGATGTGGTAGATGATCTTCCTTTCTGATTGTATGGCTGCCGCGGCCTCCCTTAACTACCTCGAATGCAAAAGGAGATCCAACTTTCATTGCTGCCTTCCGAAGCAGACGATGCTGCCCGTATCCGGGAAATAGGTGCCGCAAACCTGGGCCTCCCCGTTGCTGCTATTACCGGTTTTGTACGTTTGAAGCAGTCTGTGGATGCCAGAAAGCGTAACCAGGTTACAATGAACCTGACGGCACGATTTTTTGTCGGAGAACCTTTTCATCCATCGGATCCTCCCTTCATCCGGTTTCCGAGCTTATCATCCCGGGCCCCTTCAGTGGTGATCATCGGCACCGGTCCGGCGGGCTTATTTGCTGCCCTGAAACTGATTGAAGCAGGGATCAGGCCAGTGCTCCTGGAAAGAGGTAAGGATGTACGGAGTCGCAGACGCGATCTCGCCAGGCTGAACAGGGAGGGCCTGGTTAACCCGGAAAGTAATTATTGTTTCGGAGAAGGGGGCGCAGGTACCTATAGCGACGGAAAACTCTATACCCGCAGCAGTAAACGGGGCGATATCAGCCGGATACTTGGATTATTCTGTCAGTTCGGGGCCGATGAAAAAATATTGTACGAATCCCATCCGCATATCGGCACCAATAAAGTACCGCAGATCATAACGACTATGCGGGAGCAGATCATAGCCTGTGGCGGCGCCTTCCATTTTGAAAAAAAGATGGTAGATCTCCAACTGGAAAATGGCCACTGCACGGCAGTCAAAACAGCGGATGGAGATCGCATTCCCGCACAGGCCGTTATCCTGGCTGCCGGACATTCTGCACGGGATGTTTTTACACTTTTTTATGAAAAAGGATGGGAGATACAGGCAAAGCCATTTGCCCTCGGTGTCCGGGTTGAACATCCGCAGGCACTGATCGACAGCATCCAGTATCATTGCCCTGCCCGTGGACCTTACCTGCCCCCGGCATCCTACAGCCTGGTAACACAGGTAGGGAAAACCGGCGTTTTCAGTTTCTGCATGTGCCCGGGGGGTATTATTGCCCCCGCCGCAACCGCACCTGGAGAGCTGGTTGTTAATGGATGGAGTCCAAGCAAACGGGATAATGCTTTTGCCAACAGCGGGATGGTGGTACAGGTTACGGAACAAGCAGCCCTTGAATGGTTAAAAAGCCAGCCTGACCAGGGTGGAAATTACAAACAACATATCACAGGCCCCCTGGCGCTGATGCAATTTCAACAGCAGGTAGAAAAAGCCGCTTTCCAGGCAGGCGGAGCAGGGCTGCAGGCACCGGCGCAACGGATGACTGATTTCTGTGCCAATAGGCTTTCCCCAACGCTTCCGGATTGCAGTTATTTACCGGGTACAGAATCTGTTCAACTGAGAGAAGTGCTGCCACCATTTATTTATACGAGTTTGCAGCAAGGGCTGAAATACTTCGGCAAAAAGATGCCCGGATATTTTACGGAAGAAGCAATCCTGGTCGCAACGGAAAGCAGGACCTCTTCACCAGTACGTATTCCCAGAGATAAAACAGGCCTTTTTCATCCGCAAATTACCAATCTATATCCCTGCGGGGAGGGAGCCGGTTATGCCGGTGGAATTGTGAGCGCCGCAATGGATGGTGAGCGGGTTGCAGCAGCGCTGGCACAGAAGCTCATCCACGGAAGCTGAGATATCTTTCAAAAGAAAGAGGCAGAAATAGGAAAACCATGTCCCCCGAGTGGTTTTCTATTTCTGCTTTCGCAACAGGTATGGGTGCCTGGAATGCGCTATTCTCTTTCAGGATAAAGCTACGTGCAAGGTTTGGGTCAGGAAACGGGATTTTTCCCGTTTTTTATCCGGGTTTCTCCCATAAGGAGATGAAGTGATGCCGGATTGCATATACTACCACGCCAATGCGGGAACAGACTTGTAATTTACGAAATACCCCATCCCGGTAGCTATCAACAGTGCGGGGGCTTACTTTCATTTCATGAGCTATCTGTTTATAAGTGAGTTCAGTGCAGGCGAGTCGAATAAAACATTTTTCCTGGTTGCTGAAACTGCCTGAAAAAGGTATCTGTCTATTTTTTCTCATCCTGGGATGGAACCATTGATTGTCATGATAACCCAGGGTATGGATATGATGCAATGCCTGCAGAAGTTCAGCCGGTTCTGCATCTTTTGGAAGATAGCCGCAGATACCCCATTGCACCAGACGTTGGATATCCCCCGCCTGGCGCAGCATACTGATCACCAGTATCCTGATATCCGGGTAATGCGCGGATAAAAAGCGGGCGGTTTCAAAACCGTCCATTTCCGGCATGGAGATATCCAGCAGCACAATATCCGGGGGCGGGTTTTGCTGCAAATATGCCAGCAGTTCCCTGCCGTTAGCTGCCTCGAATACCACGCGAAATGCGTCTTCGGCATGTATCAACTGCCTGAGTGATGCCCGCATAAGGGCATGATCATCCACAATGGCGATATCTTTCATTTTACAAACGTGTTTTGATCTGCAAGCGGGTACCTTTGCCCGGGCAACTCTGCAATGTTACTTCTGCGTGGATCATACCGGCCCGGTTATGAATACTTTCGAGGCCGATGCCTGGTTTAAAGCCAGTTGCATGCCGGTTAAAACCGCAGCCATTATCTGCCACTTCCAGTTCCAGAAAGCCACGTTGACAAAAAGCCCGCACAAGAACCTGGTCTGCCTTCGCATGTTTGATGACATTATTGAGCGCCTCTTGTATCATCCGGTAAAGAAAAATGAGCCTGTCCTGCGAAAGATCGACCTGTTTACAATTGGCAGTAAACTGTATCTGGAACATACCGTTTTTCCGATATGACTCCACGAGGTTCTGAAGCGACTTGATCAGGCCATCCTCTGTCAGCCTGTTGCCATGATATCCGGTAGTAATATCCCTCAAATCATGGATGGAAGCCGTAATCAGTTTCCGGGTTTCTTCCAGCAGGGGTTCATGGGCAATTTTTCGGGACAGGATATGAAAATTTAGTTTTGCCAGGCTTAATAGCTGGCCGACATTGTCATGAATTTCCTGGCTGATCATCCGGAAAGTATGTTCCTGCATTTCCAACTCAGCCTGCATCCGGGCTTCCCGGAAAGCCGACTCCTGCCGGATAAATTGCTGTAATAATTTCTTTTTCCGGCGGAAGAAATAAATCAGTACCATAAAAGCAAATATGGCAAAGAAGATCAGGAAGAGTCCGCCCGTAATGACCGTTAGCGTAATGTCTTTTGTCTGATGCATTGGAGAATGGCTATGGATATGAAGAGATATAAAAAGATGGCAAGAAAACGGGGGAAAATATCGTACAAGGGCTCGCCCAGCAGGTAAACTTGTTGTTCATATATCAGCTCATGTAAACAGATGACCAGGCTGTTACCCGGAAAAAAGAGGGCGATACCCAGGCCCACCCATATTGCAGGGTCACGCAGGATAAAAATTTCTTCACAGAAAACATAAATATGATAGACGTAACAGAGTGCGGTCAGGACGATTAAAAAAGCGCTCACAAGCAATACCCACAGGTAGAAAAGATGATCGTGTGTAAAGAAGATTAACCCGGTAAGATGCATGCAGATGTTGATACCGCTAAGTGCCAGGATGAAAAACCTGGTTACCCTTGCCCGGCTGTTTTGCAAGAAAAGATAGCCGTAAAAAGAGGCTTCTACCAGGCTGACAAAATAGTAATAGGTAACGTTTTCCCGGGTTCTTGCGCCGCCATGATGGGAGCCCCAAGCTGTTTCTGCAAAATAAAGAATGAACAGAAAAGGGAGAAATACACGGAAGGCAGATGAACTTAGCTGCCTGTAGTAGATGGCCGATAACAGGAGCGCCAGTAAGAGGCAAATAGAATGCGGATAGAGTTGCAGCATATTTGACCGGATGCGATTAATCCAGGTCAAAATAAAAGCTACGGTCATTACCAGACAACCGTAGTTATACGTTTTTTTGGGTGGTAATTACGCTATTTTACTCATTATTTGCCACGGGCACCTGTTTTAAAGCCTGCAACAGGCCGGTTTTTACCAGGCTGTTTTGCCGGAAAGCCGCCAGCTCCTGCTCGAAGGCGGCCTCTTTTTCTCCGCCCCAGCCCTGGTTGATATCGCTTAGATCCGGTTTGCCGGCGTTCACCCAGGCAGTGTACCAGAGATCAGCGGTCAGGTCGGCCGAATGAATCAGTTGTTCATTCACACTATTCCCAAGTGCCGCTGCATAGGCCTTGACAAAAGCTGTTGTATAGCTCTTATATTCTTTGCCTTTCCGCATTTGTACACGGTATTTTTCCTGGTCCGTAAACTGCTGACTCAGTTCCTGTTCTTTTGAAAGCAAAGCGGGTAACAATGCCGCCGCTCTTCGTACCGCTATCCAGGCTGCCAGTTCCGGGTCTTTGACAAAACTGGCTTTGTGCGGGGAATACAGGTTATAACTGCTTTCAAGCAGTGCTGGGATGGTGGATTCCCATAGGCTGTGTAAGCCTTTCTGGCCAGTCAATTGCCCATCATAGTTCACCGTAGTATGCAGGGGAACATTGGCATCTCCTGCATAATGTCCCAGATCTGCAGCATAGAACAAGATACTGTCTTTGTTGTGCGCGATGAAAGACCGGGTAAGCGCCTGCACAGTCATACCAATTTGGTAGGGCACATAGCCATATTTCAATAGGGTATCTTGGGTATACCTGGCTACTGCGTCTTTCCAGTGTACCGGCATTTTATGGAGGGCATCGGGTCCGTACATTTCAATATCGATAAAATGTTTCGGGGCTTCAGTTGGGTCAGAACTGCGCCGGATATCCGGCCTTGGCGCATTGCGAACCAGGTAATCCATATGATTACTGAAAAAAGGAGCGATTTCGGCCGGGAGTTCGTACACTGCAAGCTGGTTAACGGTTCTGTGCACCAGGAAGCCCCAGGCACCGCATATTGACAGGATCACCGTACATATAACCGGTAACAGTTTTTTGGAAAAGCTTGGCATAAATCAGTATATAGGGGTTAAGACCTGCAAGCTATTAAATTTTGGATTTCCTGTAATATTCTTCATTTAATTACTACTCATACGGGAGAAAATAACATCCCTTACATTTGAATATAATTTTGTCCGTATGCCGCATTTACTTGAATTGCAGAATCTGAAGAAATATTATGCCACCCAGAAAGCAGTGGATGATATCAGTTTTTCCCTGGAAAAGGGGAGCATATTCGGTTTGCTGGGTCCCAACGGGGCGGGTAAAACCACCCTGCTGCGGATGATTACCGGTATTTTTTATGCTGACAGCGGTAGCATCCTGTTTGATGGTCACGAGTTTGATCCCCAACAGGATATCATGCAGATCGGGTACATGCCCGAAGAAAGAGGGTTGTATAAAAAAATGAAAATCGGGGAGCAGGCTCTCTACCTGGCACAACTGAAGGGGCTCAGCAGATCAGATGCTATGGCCAAGATCCGGTTCTGGTTCAAGCGGCTGGAAATGGAAAGCTGGTGGAACAAGAAAGTGGAAGACCTGAGTAAGGGGATGAGCCAAAAGCTGCAGTTTGTGACAACGGTGCTGCATGAGCCCAAACTGATCATTCTCGATGAACCTTTCAGCGGCCTGGATCCCCTGAATGCCAACCTGATCAAAGATGAAATTTATGGCCTGGCCCAGAGAGGTTCTACGATTATTTTCAGTACCCACAGGATGGAGCAGGTGGAAGAAATCTGCGATCATATCGTACTGGTGAATATGGGCAAGAAAATACTGGATGGCACGGTAACCGACATCAAACAGCAGTTCAAAGAAAACAAATTCTTTATCCAGTTAAAGGAATTACCCGCTCAAACCGAAGGCAATGCTTTTGAAATCGTTGACCAGAAAGCCCATGCATTCACCGTAAAAATCCGGGATGGTTTCAGGAGCAATGATGTACTCCAGTTTTTCCTGCAACAACAGGTAACGATCGAGGCATTTCATGAAATATTACCCTCTCTCAATGAAATATTCATCCGGCAGGTGGAAGGAACCAAAGCCACTACCCGCGCTTTTGAAACCGTATAAAATTTACGAGCATACTAAAACCTGTATATGAGCAAAATCAGCCTGATCATAAAAAGGGAATACCTTTCGAGGGTTAAGAACCGTACATTCCTGCTGACAACCTTGCTGACACCTCTGTTGTTTGCCTTGTTGATTGGTGGTGCCACCTTCTTTTCCATTCAGGGAAAATCCAAACACAAGATCGCCGTTCTGGATCGAAACGGTTTTTTCAGGAATAACCTGAAAAGTTCGGGCGATCTCAATTTTGAATTCCCGGAAGACGTGGATACTACCAATTATCTGCAAAAAGGGTATACCGATATTCTCCTGATCCCGGCTCTGAACAGTGGCAATAAGACAGACTACATTATCCGTTCGGAGAAAAGCATCGGATTTGCCGTACAGGAAAAGATTGAAGAAAAGATCAATGAAGCTATTGAAGACCAGAAATTGCAGGAAAACGGGATCAGCAAAGCCAAACTCGATTCTATCCATCGTGAATCGCAGCAGGCGGAACTCAAGACCCAGCAACAGAGCGGTGGCAGGGTAAAGGAAAGTAACGAAGGTCTTGCGTCTGCCATCGGTTATGGTTGCGGTATACTTATTTATATTACAATGATCATTTATGGCATGATGGTATTAAGAGGAGTGATGGAAGAGAAAACGAACCGGATAGCAGAAGTAATCGTGAGCAGTGTACGGCCCTTTCAGCTCATGTTTGGTAAAATCATAGGGATCGGTGCAGTAGGAATCACCCAATTCCTGCTATGGATCATCCTGATCTTTACCATTACTTCTGCGGCTCAATTCTTCGTTTCGCATGAAACGCTGGAGCAGGTGCGTACCCTGCAACAGAATGGCGGGGTGATGCCAGGAGGTGGTATGATCCAGGCCAGTGAAGGTGCCCAGAAACTGTATAGTTTTCAGCATACCATGAGTACGGCAAACTGGCCTCTCATTATCGCCTGTTTTATTTTCTATTTTGTGGGCGGTTATCTTTTTTATGCCGCTTTATTTGCGGCAGTTGGCAGTGTGGTGGAAGATGTACAGAATTCCCAGAGCCTGACCTTGCCGATTACCATGCCCATTATTTTTTCATTCATTATCATGACCAGCGCTATACAAACCCCTGACAGCCTCCTGGCAATATGGGCTAGTATCATTCCATTCAGTTCACCGATCGTCATGATGGCCAGGATCGCTTATGGTGTGCCGGGAACAGTGCCTTACTGGCAATTAGGCACCAGCGTACTTGTACTCATATTGGGCTTTCTTTTCACTACCTGGCTGAGCGCCAAGATATACCGGACTGGCCTGCTGCTTTACGGAAAGAAAATAACCTGGAAGGAAATGTTTAAATGGGCATTCCGCCGATAGGCAAGCAGGCATATGATATCGAATCCGGGTAAATCCCGGATTTTTTATGGGATAAACGGATGGCTGCGCCCTAAATAATCTCGGCTTTTCCTTCTCCTGATAGATCTTTCTTTATAAATTTATAATAGCAGTTGGTTATTGGATGTAGGGGAGGCCTGCAAGGGCTTCCCTTTTTTAAATCATATCTCGCGCAACAAAGCCTTATGAGAAAGTTCTCTGCACTCGTGTCCTGCCTGTTGCTGATACCCCCTTTTTGCCTGCAGGCGCAGCAGCATCCCGCAAATACCCCTCGACCGAATATCCTGTACATCATGGCAGATGATCATACAGCCCAGGCCTGGGGAATTTATGGGGGCATTCTCAAAGATTATGTGCAGAACAGCAATATCCGGCGACTTGCTGCAAAAGGAGCAGTATTGGAAAATGTTTTTTGTACCAATTCAATCTGTACCCCCAGCCGCGCCACTGTACTGACAGGGGAATACAGCCATATAAACGGGGTTTATACCCTGGAAGACCCCTTGTTACCCGGTAAACCCAATATTGCCAAGACCTTGCAGGATGCAGGGTATCAGACCGCTATTTTCGGAAAATGGCACTTGAAAAAAATGCCTGCCGGCTTTGATACCTTTGATGTGTTACCCGGACAAGGCATTTACCAGAATCCTGCCTACCTGCATAAATCCAATTGGAATGACAAGGAGAGCGGTGGAGAAATACACCAGGGTTATGTGGATGATATCACCACCGAAATGAGTATCAACTGGATGCAGCAAAGGGATCCTTCCCGGCCTTTTTTCCTGATGTGCCATTTTAAAGCAACGCATGAACCATTTGATTTTGCTGAAAGGTTCAAGGATTTGTATACAGGTGTCGATTTTCCCTATCCACCCAGTTTCCTGGATTCCGGGGCCTCTACCACAGGCCGCAGTTTCAGGGGGCAGCCCCTCGAAGAAATGGGAAGACGGTATCACCAGGCATCTGTCGGGCCATTCTGGACCAGTTATCCGGAACTGCCATTTTCAACGGAAGGACTAAGTCCGATAGCTGCCAGAAAAAAAATATACCAGAAAATGTTGCACGATTATCTGCGCTGTGTGGCAGGCATCAATGATAACCTGGGGAAAATACTAGACTTCCTGGAAAAAACCGGATTGGACAAAAACACCGTTGTGATTTATACGGCCGACCAGGGCTATTTTCTGGGGGAACATGATTTCATGGATAAGCGCCTGATGTATGAGGAGTCTTTGCGCATGCCGTTTGTGATTGATTACCCGAAAGAGATCAGGCCCGGTACGAGGGTCAAAGACATGATCCTGAATATTGATTTCGCTGCACTGTTCGCTG
>CAZAOR010000540.1:0-3148 GCA_964486805.1 uncultured Sediminibacterium sp.
GCGATTCTACCATGGCAGATAAACCCCTTGCGGGTAACCCGGAACGTGGATGGGGGCAGTTATTTCCCCGTTTCTTTACCGGGGAGCTCTCTATCCGCAATTATGCGGTGAATGGCAGGAGCACCAAGAGCTTTATTCATGAAGGAAGGTGGGATACCGTCCTGAAATATCTGCGGCCTGATGATTATGTATTTATTCAGTTCGGGCATAATGACGAAAAGATCAATGATACCAGTCGCTATGCAGCCCCGCATGGTTTGTATAAACAAAACCTGGAAAAATTTGTACGGGAATCTCTTGCCAAAGGCGCCCATCCCATCCTGGTAACACCCGTGATGCGTCGCAAATTTGACGAACAGGGAAAATTCGTGGATCAGCACGGTGATTATCCCGATGTAGTGCGGGAAGTAGCGCATGAGCTCCAGGTGCCTCTGATAGATCTGCATCATTCCAGCCAGCGTTTGATCGAATCGCAAGGGGTGGAAGGATCCAAAAAACTCTTTCTCTGGATTGACTCCAATCATTATGCAGCCAATCCTGCCGGCAGAAAAGACGATACGCATTTTTCTGAATATGGCGCCGCATCTATGGCTTCATTGGTTTGTGCGGAACTGAAAGAAAAAAATATGCCTTTGGCAAAATACCTCCTGCCATCCGCTTTTACCGGCAAAGATGTATTTGAATTACCCATTGTCTATGTTCCGCATTTCAGGAAGGACACCAGTAACATCACAGATTTTGGCGCTCTTCCAGACGGTTTGACCCTCAATACCAAAGCCATCCAGGACGCCATTGATTTCCGGGCAGCAAACGGTGGCGGTACGGTTATCATACCCGCCGGATACTGGCTTACTGGTCCCATTGTTCTCCGATCCAATATCAACCTGCATGCAGCAGCAGGGGCCCTTATCAGTTTCACACCTGACCGTGCGGCGTATCCCCTCGTGGCTGCTTTTTTCGAGGGGGTGGAAGCTGCCCGTTGCCAGTCGCCCCTGTCGGCAGATGGTGCAGAGAATATAGCGATTACCGGTGCGGGCATTTTTAACGGATCCGGTGAAGCCTGGCGACCGATGAAAAAAGGAAAAATTACCGATTCAGAATGGAAAAAACTCGTGGCTTCCGGCGGGGTGCTGACCGATGATAAAACCGGTTGGTATCCTTCTGCATCGGCATTGAAAGGCGCCGAGGAAAGCAATATCGGTAAGCTCACCGATGGAAAAACAGTGGCCGATTTTACAGCCATCCATGATTTTCTGCGCCCCAATATGTTACGGTTCACCCGTTGCCAGAATATTCTACTGGCAGGTGTTCACATTGAAAACTCCCCTGCATGGACCCTGCATTTGTTAATGTGCGACCAGGTGACCCTGCAGAATCTCACCGTAAAAAACCCGGCTTACGGGCAAAATACAGATGGGGTTGACCTCGAATCCTGCCGCAATGTGCATCTCACTGGTTGCTCCTTCGATGTGGGCGATGATGGTATCTGTATCAAATCCGGCAGGGATGCAGAGGGCCGGAAAAGAAATATGCCTACTGAAAATGTGGTAGTGGAAAACTGCACCGTATATCATGCGCATGGCGGATTCGTGATCGGCAGTGAAATGAGCGGCGGAGCACGCAACCTCTATGTATCCAATTGCAATTTCATCGGAACCGATGTGGGACTGCGTTTCAAGACGACTCGCGGCCGGGGCGGGGTAGTGGAAAATATACATGCTGCCGATATCTATATGAAAGATATTGCCGGAGAAGCGATCCTTTTTGACATGTACTATATGGCAAAAGACCCGGTTCCCTTGGCAGGCGAAAAAAGAGAGATGCCGGTAATTGAAACCCTGCCGGTGAACGCGGGTACACCCGTGTTCCGGAATTTCGACATCCGCAATATTGTTTGTATCGGTGCAGAGAAAGGCATTTTTATCCGGGGGATTCCGGAAAGCCAGGTTCAGCAGATCAATTTCAGCCACCTGGTATTGCAGACCCGGCAGGCAATTGAGTGCACGGAGGCCTGGAATGTACAGTTTAATGATATCCGCTTGCTGTCCAGAGAAAATAACCCGCTTGTATATATTCAGAACAGCAAGGAACTGCAATTTAACAAGGTGCGATCCTTGCAACCCGTTACCCTGTTCTTCAGCCTCAACGGTGACCGCTGCAGCCGGATACGGGTATCGGAAGCAGACTGGAATAATGTACAGCAGAAAGCGGCATACAATTTCGGTGCAATTCCTTCATCCATTGATATGCAGTAAGCATGAGAAAAATTATTTGGTACATACTGCCCTGTTGTTTTGCGGCATTCAATAAAATTGCCGCTCAGGACAGCATGGCTGTCCGGATGGCCAATACCGTGATGACCATCTGGAAAGATTCCCTGTACACAGATCCGTCAAAGCCTGCCCGGTGGTCCTATGACCAGGGCGTGATACTGAAAGGGATGGAAGGCCTGTGGGTACAAACCGGCGATCCCGTGTATTTCAGGTATATGCAGCAGAGTATGGATTTTTTTGTGGATGAGAAAGGGCAGATCCGCACGTATAAAGCTTCCGATCAGAACCTGGATAACCTCTTATGCGGAAATGTATTACTCAGGTTGTACCAGGTAACCGGCAAGCATAAATACCTGGCTGCAGCCCAACAATTGTATGCGCAATTGCAAACACAACCCCGAACACCGACCGGCGGTTTCTGGCACAAAAAAATCTATCCGAATCAGATGTGGCTTGATGGGCTGTATATGGCTGAGCCATTTTATGCGATGTACTCCGCTTTGTTTCATGTATCCGCCAACTGGAAGGACATTGCATACCAGTTTATACTGGCCGAACAGCATACCCGCGATCCGGAATCGGGATTGCTGTACCATGCCTGGGATGCAGCAAAAGAACAAGCATGGGCGGATAAACAAACAGGCCGGTCACCACATAGCTGGGCAAGGGCAATGGGCTGGTACGGCCTGGCGCTGACAGAGGTGCTGGAATATTTTCCCGAGCATCTGCCCGAAAGAGACTCTCTGCTGGCAATTTTACAAAGGTATGCAGCGACAGTGGCCAAATACCAGCAGAGTTCCGGGCTTTGGTATGATGTATTGGATATGCCCCGGGAAAAAGGAAATTATTTTGAGTCATCCGCCGCCTGCATGTTT
>CAZAOR010000541.1:0-8196 GCA_964486805.1 uncultured Sediminibacterium sp.
GTCACCCGGCCGGAAAAAGAGAAGGACAGGATCGATCATCTCCGCACATCCGGTGCGCAAACCGGGAATGTTTTTCTAGCTTACCGGCATCACCCGGTGCTGGACAATCTGATTGAGCAGTGGACCCAGGCCAAAACCGCCGTGTATGATTTTACAGCGGATGATCAAATTCAGCATACAGTATGGATCGTCAATACCGATGATGCTATCAAAACGATACAGGATATTTTTGAGAAGGAGATTCCCTGCACCTATATTGCAGATGGCCATCACCGGGCTGCATCTGCCGCTAAAGTATGTCAGGCTCTGGGAACAGCGGCAACAACAGCTTCCCAGTACTTTTTAACAACCCTGTTTCCGTCCAACCAGTTGCATATCATGGATTACAACCGGTTGGTAAAGGATCTGAACGGATTAACGCCGAAGGGTTTTATCAAGGAATTGTCGCGCAATTTTAAAATAGAACTGGTAAGCGGCGAAGCATATCGTCCGAAAGCACCGCATCACTTCGGTCTGTACATGGATAAAAACTGGTATGAACTGCAGGCAAAACCCGGCAGCTTTACCAACGACCCGATCGGCGTTTTAGATGTTACGATCCTGCAACAGCAGGTGCTCGATAAAATTCTTGGTATCAAAGATCCCCGCACTGATCAACGCATTGATTTTGTAGGGGGCATCCGCGGACTGGCAGAACTGGAGCGCCGTGTTGACAGTGGCGAGATGGCAGCAGCTTTCAGCCTCTACCCGGTCAGTATTGAACAATTATTTGCGATCGCTGACAGCGGCAATGTCATGCCGCCTAAAAGCACCTGGTTTGAGCCCAAGCTGCGTGACGGCCTGCTGACACATCTGATTTACGAATAGCATATACCAACTGCGCATGAAACAGCTTGTAATGATCTGCTCTTTTTTTCTGGCTGCCTGTTTAGGTAAAGCCCAGGAACAAACCGCCCAGCTTTTGCAGGCAACAGCAACCAAGCTGATGCAGAAAGGTGATTTCGACAATGCCGTATTGATGTTACAAAGGGCCAGCAAGCAAGATCCCGCCAACATCTCTATCCTGCAGGACCTTTGTTATGCTGCTTATTTAAAAAGGGATTATGCACAGGCCATCGAAGTAGGTAAACAATTGGTGGATAACCCTAAATCCGACGCACAGGCCTTTCAGTTGCTGGGCTTGGCATATAAAGCAGTTGCAGAATATAAAGATTGTGAAAAATTGTACCGGAATGGTATCAGGCGCTTCCCCAAAAGCGGGATACTGTATAATGAGTATGCCGAGTTATTCGCCATGCAAAATGAAATGGATGATGCGATTGACCAGTGGGAAAAGGGGATCGCTGCGGATCCGGGTTACAGCAGCAATTATTATAATGCATCCATCTATTACGGTAAAAAACAGCAGTGGCTGCGTACCGCTTTGTATGCTGAAATATTCCTGAACCTGGAAAGCTACAGTGCCAGGGTAGCGGATATCAAGCCTATGTTGCTGCAGGCCTGGAAGGGTTTGTCGAACAGCGCTTACCTGCTGAAATCTGCCCAGGAAGCAAAATCCCCTTTTGAAAAAGCGTATGCAGCTTCGCTCCAGCAATCAATCGGCGGTGATGCTGCCCCCACCAGTATGTCCCAGATTACGGCCATCCGTACCCGGTTTGTCATACAATGGATGAACCAGTACGGCGCAAAATACCCGGTTGCCCTGTTTGCCCGGCAACAATACCTGCTGAACCAGCAATTATTTGCCGCCTACGATTATTGGCTGATGAGTGCCGATGATGACGATACCTACAAGCAATGGAAGGATGCACATGCGCAGGAAGCCCAGGGGTTTACCGATTTCCAGCAAAGCCGGGTATTTAAAATACCGGCAGGCGAAGCTTATTTTGTGAAGAACTAGTCACCTGCTTCCATTACTCTCCCATCTGCAAAGATCCGGATGCAGCCTTGCCTATTAACCGGAGCTTTTACCTTCCGATTCTTTGCAAAGACTTGCACACACCCGGAACTAAGCCGGTCGGCGGGGAACGTAACCTGCTTGGTCCGGAAGAAATTAACGGATCGCAGACGGCCGAAAGTTTTTTATTTCTCCTGATTTACCTAATTTGAACAACCAAGCCCCGCCCAATGCCGGCGATAATGTTTGCCTATGACCGTGAAAAGATTATTTGATTGTGTTGATTACCAGCTTGCCCATTTTCCCAAACAGGATATGCTGGTGGCAAAAGAGAAAGGCAACTGGGTTGCATATGACACGCAGCGCGTGGCCGATATTGTTAACCGGTTCAGTGCTGGTTTGCATAAACTGGGGGTAAGCGGCAGGGATATGACACCTGCATCAAGCGATAAGATCGCCATCATCAGTAATAACCGCCCGGAATGGGTGTTCACGGATCTCGCCGTTCAGCAACTGGGTGCCATACTGGTACCATTGTATCCCACAACCAATCCCCTTGAAATCACTTTCATCCTCAATGATGCTGCCGTTCAGTATCTTTTCGTAAGTAATGAGGAACTGTATCTCAAAATAAAATCCATTTTGCCGGATGTGCCTTCTATCCGGGAGGTTTATTGTTTTGACCCGGTGACTGGTGCCGCCCACTGGTCGGAAGTCACAAAACTGGCAGATGCGGATGCGCTTGCTGCGGTTGACCGGATCAAGCCAACCATTCCGCCGGAACACCTGGCTACCATCATTTATACATCGGGCACTACCGGAACACCGAAGGGTGTAATGCTCAGCCATCGAAATATTTACAGCAATGTGATGCTCTCCAAAGAGAGTTTCCCGTTTGAGGACGCGCCGGCATCAAGGGTGCTCAGCTTTCTGCCTCTGAACCATATTTTTGAAAAGACCTGCACCTATATCTATCTCTACAGCGGTATCAGCATCTATTATGCAGAAAGTCTGGATACGATCGGCGATAATCTTCGCGAAGTACAACCCGATGGCTTTACCACAGTGCCGCGTTTGCTGGAGAAAGTGTTTGAACGCATCATGGCCAAAGGCAATGAACTTACCGGCATCAAACGAAAATTATTTTTCTGGTCGGTAAGCCTGGCTGAAAAATATGATAATGAAAAGCCGGGATCCTGGTGGTACCGGCTGCAAATGTCTGTTGCGGATAAACTCATTTTCAGTAAATGGCGGGAAGGGTTAGGTGGCCGGGTATCGTATATCGTTACCGGTGGTGCTGCCTGCCAGGTAAAACTGCTGCGCATATTCAATGGGGCAGGCATCCCGGTTTATGAAGGATACGGCCCCACTGAAAACAGCCCGGTGATCTGTGTCAACCGCAAGGAAAAAGGCGGAACCAAATTCGGGACGGTTGGTCCGCCTATCAATGGTATCACTGTCAAGCTGGCCGAAGATGGCGAGATCTGTGTAAGTGGTCCCAGTGTCATGCTGGGATATTATAAACGACCGGACCTGACGGCTGAAACAGTCATCGAGGGCTGGTTGCATACGGGCGATATCGGGGTCTGGGTCGACAATCGTTTTTTGCAGATCACAGACCGGAAAAAAGAGCTGTTTAAAACCAGCGGGGGTAAATATGTTGCACCCCAGCCAATTGAAAACAAACTGAAAGAAAGTCCTTTTATCGAGCAGGTCATGGTAGTTGGGTCGGAACGGAAATTTGTAGGGGCGCTGATTGTTCCTTCCTTTCACCGGTTGCGCGACTGGATGCGTGAAAAGAATATCCCTTATACTACGGATGCAGATGCGATTGCCAATACACAGGTGCAGGATCAATACAAAACCCTGGTGGAATCGTATAACCAGTATTTTAATCATGTGGAGCAGATCAAGAAGTTCGAGCTGCTGCCCCGGGAATGGACCATTGAAACGGGTGAGATGACCCCCAAGATGAGTTTGAAGCGTAAGGTGGTTATGGAAAAATACCGGGATGCGATCGACCGGATTTATGCCTGATAACCGTAAAATAAATCGGCGGGGATTTGAAAAAAAGAAAATCCTTGCTATTTTGTTGCAATACACCAAACGCTATGAAGAAAATACTGAAGATATGCACCTGGGTACTGGGCGCAGTTTTATTACTGGCCGGTATCCTCGTTGCCTACCTTGCTTTCTTTTTGCCCAATGTCGGCAAAGCGCCGGACATCAAAGTGGATATTACCCCGGAACGTGTTGCAAGGGGCCAATACCTGGCAACCCATGTGGCAGTATGTATTGACTGTCATTCCACCCGTGACTGGCATCAATATTCCGGACCTATTATTCCCGGAACCGAAGGAAAGGGCGGTGAAAAATTCGATCCTGCTTTTGGATTCCCTGGAACTTTTTATTCGCGGAATATCACACCCTATAAATTGACTGCCTGGACAGACGGGGAGATATTCCGAGCCGTGACAAGCGGGGTGAGCCGGGATGGTTCTGCCTTGTTCCCGCTCATGCCCTACCAACATTACGGGAAGGTAAGCCGGGAAGATATTTATAATATCATTGCTTATATCCGCAGCCTGAAACCGCAGACCAATGAAGTGCCCGTATCCAAACCGGATTTCCCGGTCAATCTCCTGATGCACCTGGCGCCTCAAAAACCGACATTTGTCGCCACACCCCCCGACACTGATACCGTGCAGTACGGCGGTTACCTGGTCATGATGGCGGGATGTGCAGAATGCCATTCCAAAGTGAACAAAGGCGCGGTAGTAGCCGGAACGGAGTTTGGGGGTGGCCGGGAGTTTCAGTTCCCGGCAGGTACGGTTCGGGCTCCTAATATTACCCTGCATAGCACCGGGATTGCGTATTTGGACAAAGCGGCCTTTATTCATCGCTTCAAACAGTACACAGACAGTTCCTATCATTCACCGGCGCTGACACCGAAAGATTTCAATACGCCCATGCCCTGGACCATGTATGCCGGAATGAAGGAATCAGACCTGGCGGCGATTTATGCCTATCTGTCTACGATCAAACCCATCGATAACAAAGTCGCCAAATTCAGCCCGGCACAACCTTAGCATTTTTGTAAGGGAAATACTACTTTTTGTCGCAGTGCAAACCTGTAAATTAGCCATCCTGATAGGAAGCATCCGGTCGGCAGTCCCCCCGTGCTGAATGGATCATAAACTATGAATACCGACATGAACATATCTATTTGGGACAAAAAACAGGAATCCCTTTTTGCTTCCTTTTTTGAAAACTCACTGGACGCATTGTTTATCTCGACTATGCAGGGGCAGATATTGCGTGCAAACCCGGCGGCTGAGCGTATGTTCGGCTATACGGAAAATGAATTGCAGCAAGCAGGACGGGAACTGATCATTGATACAACAGAACAGGCTTTTCAGGAACTGTTGCAATTGCGTGATGCAAAAGGGAATGCCAAAAGCGTACTGACCGGTATCCGAAAGAGCGGGGAGCGTTTCCCTGTTGAGATCAGTTACGTTTGTATTCCCGGCGAGAACGGGGAGCAACTGGCAACGATTGTGGGTATTGATCTTTCCGAGCGCCAGAACCAGGAATCCGCCTGGAAAAAACTGCTGTTGGAAACCCGGCAGCTGCACCAGCAGGAAGAACACAGCCGACAGCTCTTAGAGAATGTATTGGACAGTATTTCAGATGGGTTCATTATCCTGGATAAGAACTGGAAAATACTTTTCTGGAACAGGGCCGCGGAAAATATCATGCGCAAACCGGCCAGTACCCTGGTTAACAGGAATCTCTGGGAGGAGTTCCCCGAATTACTGGAATTACGCAACCGGACCAATTTCCGGCAATTATTCGAAAGAAAACAATCTGTGCGTTTCCGGGAATATTTCCCGGTTTACAAGATATGGGCGGATGTAAGTGTTTATCCGTCTGAAAGAAATATCTCCATTTATTTCAAGGATGTAACGGAAGTACGCAACCTGCGCTCATTGGAAAGGCTGGAACGGAAAGTGCTGGAGATGAATGCCCGTGCCGACAGCCGAATTGAAGATATCCTGGATTATTATCTGCGTGAGATCGAACAGATACATAAAGGCATGATCTGCTCGGTACTCAGGCTGAAAGGCAATCAGTTATTTTACTGGTCGGCCCCGAGTTTGTCCCAGGCTTTCAGGCATTGTATTGACGGGCTCCTGATCGGACCCAGTGCGGGCTCATGCGGGACGGCCGCATACCGGAAAGAGAAAGTGGTGGTGATGGATGTACTCCATGATCCTTTATGGGCCAGCGTTGACAAGGATCTGATCGAAAACGAGGGAGTCAAATCATGCTGGTCCTTTCCGATCGTAGATTCCGGTAACAGGATATTGGGCACTTTTGCGATTTATTACAAACGCATCAAACTGCCGACGCCGGAGGAAGAAAGTACCCTGGAAAGGGTGAAGAACCTCTTATCCATTATCATCGAGAATAAGCTGTCGGTGGAAGAAGTCCGGTACAGTAAACAGAAATACGACCTGGTGGCAGAAGCTACCAATGATGCGATCTGGGACTGGAACCGCGAAACGGATGAAGTGGTGCGCACAGGCAAAGGATTAAAGGTTTTATTCGGCTATGAGCCCGAAGAAGCGGCCCAGGACAAAGATTTCTGGCGGGATCGTATTCATCCCGAAGACCTGGCAAGGGTGATTGAAAAACAAGCCGCTTGTTTAGAGGATCCCGGCCAGTTGTACTGGGAGGATGAATACCGCTTATTGAAGAAAGACGGGAAGTATGCCTATGTTTTCGATAAGGGCTATATCATCCGGGATGAAAACGGCCGGGCTACCCGCCTGATTGGCGCTACCCGCGATATATCGGAGCGAAAAGAAAATGAGGCCCTCATGCATGACCTCAACAAAAGGCTGAAGCACCGGGCAGATGAATTAGCAGCTTCCAATGTGGAACTGGAACGGTTTGCCTATATCGCTTCCCATGATATGCAGGAACCCCTGCGGATGATTACCAGCTTCCTGCAGTTATTCAAAAAGAAATACGAAGACCAGATCGATGAAACGGCAGAACAGTATATCCATTTTGCAGTGGATGGGGCCGACCGTATGAAAAAATTGATCCAGGACTTATTGGAATATTCCCGGGTGGGTTCCAATAAGGACGATCTGACAGAAATCGATACGGGACACTTGGTTCAGGAAGTGCTGAAGGTATTCACAACCCGGATTGATGAAATGAAAGCAGATATCCATGTTGATCCATTGCCGACGGTAAGAGCCAACCGCGTACAGTTATTCCAGCTATTCCAGAATCTGGTGGGTAATGCCCTGAAATACCATAGCGGCAGTAATGCCCTGGTAGAAATCTCGGGCAGCGAGGAGGAAACCCAGTACGTATTCAGCATCCGGGATAATGGTATCGGCATCAAACCGGTATTTTTTGAAAAAATATTTGTGCTGTTCCAGCGGCTACACCATAAAAATGAGTATAGCGGAACAGGGATCGGGCTGGCAATCTGTAAGAAAATTGTGGAGAAGCACGGAGGAAAGATCTGGGTGGAATCGGAACCCGGGAAGGGCAGTTGCTTTTATTTTACCATCAGCAAACAGCCCGAACTTTATCGGTTACCTTAATTGTGCAGGCATTAACAGATAAATGCTGTTTATACAAGCGGCAAGGCATTCATACAGGCGAACTAACTAACTATGGCAATACCAGATAACAGCACTTTATTGTCGGTACTGATCGTGGAAGACAATCCCGGTGATTTATTCCTGCTCGAAGAAAACCTCCGGCTTACACGCATCTCTTTTAAAGAAGTTTTTAAAGCCGCGAGTGCGGCTGAAGCAATTGAGATTCTCCAGCAGAATACCATTGACGTTGTTCTGCTGGATCTCTCGCTGCCGGATAGTTCCGGGTTTAACTCCTACAGCCTGATTGAATCCCATGCTTCTGCCTTGCCCATTATCGTGCTGACCGGTTTGTCAGACACGGAACTCGCGCTGGAAACAATGGCCAACGGAGCCCAGGATTACCTGATCAAAGGTGAATTTGACGACCGGCTTCTTGCGAAATCCATTCAGTACAGTATTGAAAGGAACAGGATTCGCCTCAGCCTGGTGGAGAGCAATGAAAGTTACCGGAATCTTTTCTTCAATAATCCCCTGCCGATATTTATCTGGGATCTGCATACGCTTCGGATACTGGAATTGAACGATGTGGCGCAAAAACTATATGGGTATAGCCGGGATGAAATGCTGAAAATGACCGCACTGGATCTCCTGGACAAAGGCGATCATAACCGG
>CAZAOR010000542.1:0-3347 GCA_964486805.1 uncultured Sediminibacterium sp.
AAAATTGGGAGCTTTCTGAAGGTGAAGAAGCGCTTGAAAAAATTACTCCATTGAAATGACAACCCCGCCACGTATTGTTGAGGCTCGGTATATTCGAGACCACATCTTGCGATTGACCTTTCGGGACGGTTTTTCTGAAGAGGTCAATTTCGAGCCGTTCATGCGTGGCCCCTTGAGCAATGCGCTTCGCAACGTTGCATTCTTCAAACAATTTCGGATCGAATCCGGTGGCCTCGAGTGGCCCAATGGATACGATGTTTGCCCCGGGTTATTACGCAATCATCTACCGCTCGCTCATGACGGAAATTAGTAGGTTCTTGGGGATGATTGTCCGGATGCCGGACACGCCGGAGCGTGCCGGTATCTTCCAAGTGCAGTACGACGAACTGATCGCCGAGTTCAGCGTCGATACCCTGGAAACGGTAACTGGCGACCTCACTCCCACTGCTATCGACCTCATCATTGAATGGGCCGACGCCCACCGAAGAGAGTTACGCGAGAATTGGCAACGAGCTCTTACTCATCAAAAACTGATCGGAATCCAAGGACTAGAGTAGCATGAAGCAATCTCATATTGGTCCCGAATTCCTCAAGTGGTTTGGTCCCGTGCTCGATGCTCTCCGAGATCTCGGAGGCTCCGCAAAACCGGCTGACGTCACAGAGCTTATCGCACGAAAGTATGATGTTCCTAAAGAGGTTCTAGAAGCAAAGACGAAAACCGGCGTCCCTCGATTTTACAATCAAGTTGCGTGGGCACGGCAGTACTTAGTTAATGGTGGATATTTGGATTCCTCGAGGCGAGGAGTATGGACACTGACGGAGAAAGGAAAGAAGGGTTCTCTTTCTGCCCAAGAAGCGTTTGCCGTTTTTTCCAATGTCCGAGAGAGTTTTGTTTCACCTCTTGCAATTCCCATCGTTCGAGCTTTGCGTAAGCTCGGTGGTTCTGGTAAACCTCATGAAGTATCCGATCTCATTGCAAAGGATTTAAATATTCCCTCTTCAATACTTGATGCAACCGTGAAGGACGGTTCGTCTCGATTTCATAATCAGGTTGCATGGGCAAGAAATTACCTTGTAAAAGCAGGCTTCCTCGACTCATCCTATCGTGGCACGTGGGTTTTAACCGAAAAAGGAAGAGCGGAAGATTTGCCTAAGCGGAATTTCCGTCAAGAGATACTAGAAGAGTTCAAAGTATACCAGAAAAAGAAAGGGGACCCAAAGGACGGACAGAGTGATAGTGTCCATTCCGTAGAACCGGAGATCATAGTTAGAGAAGCTGAACAGGAAGAACAACTGCAATTGCTGGATATCCTTCGTAAGCTCACCCCAAAGGGGTTCGAGGAGATATGCGGACTGCTACTACGCGAATCCGGATTCGAGAATGTGATAGTTAGTGGTCGCAGCCGCGATGGTGGCTTCGATGGCTCTGGTAGACTTGCGATCAATCCTCTCGTATCCCTCACCGCCACGTTTCAGTGCAAGAAATATGTGGGAAGTGTTTCAAGGGCCGAAGTTGGGGACTTCCGCAATTCGATGCTCGGACGAGCAGAGAAGGGGATATTTATTACAACTGGTACTTTCTCGACTGAGGCTCGAAAGGAAGCTGAACGCGTCGATCCCAAAATCGAGCTAGTCGATGGCGAGAAACTCGTTACCATGTTTGAGAGCAATACCTTAGGCGTTAAACCTCGCACTGTGTATGATGTCGATATGCCATTCTTTGAACCGTACATGAAGTAGTGTGGGAGCCGAAACAGATTGGAATTAACAACAAAAACCCCCGGTGCTCTCGCATCGGGGGGTTTCAATTTCATCGTAAGTTAGGCTTACCTCACTCCTCGGTCGTCTTCTTCTTCCGGGGGGCGCGGGGCTTCTTTGGCTTTTCGGCGGCTGGTGCCTCGGCGGCGGGCTCCGTCTCGGCGAGCTTCGCTTCGGCGGTCTTTGCCTTGTTGCGCGTCGGGCGTGGAGTTGCCATGCGCGTCTTCGGCGCCGTGGTCTCTCCCGTCTCATTCCAATCGACGAGCTCGATCATCGCCATGCTGGCGTTATCGCCATGGCGGTAACCAAGCTTTACAACGCGGGTATATCCACCGGCACGGCCTTCGACACGCGGAGCAATCTCGGTAAAGAGTGCCTTGACCGCCGCATCGTCCTTGATGACCTTTCCGATCTCGCGGCGAGCATGCACGCGTGCAGCAGCAACGGTCGCTGCCTCACCCTGGAGCGCCAGCGAACGCTTGGCGCGCGTGATGATCGGCTCGACGTAGCGGCGCATTTCCTTCGCCTTCGCTTCGGTCGTGCGGATCTTCTTGTGCAACAAGAGCGATGTCGCAAGCCCCGAAAGCGTCGAAGCACGATGGCTGGCTGTACGCTTTAATTTTCTTCCCTTAACTCCGTGTCTCATGGTAGTCCTAAAGTGCTAAGTCCTAAGTTGTTATCGCTAAGTGTAAGGCGGTTACTGATGCAATCTCTCGACGGCTCAGCACTCGGCACTTCGTACTTAGCACTGCGATTAGTGTGTTTCTGTCGTGCGTAATGCGCTTCGGTGATGCTTAATGTGCCGCGGTCATGCTTAATGCGCTTCGGCCATGGGGGCGCCTTCGAAGTAGCGGTCCACGTCCATTCCGAACGTCAGACCCATGGAGTCGACGATCTTACCAAGTTCGTCGAGCGACTTACGGCCAAAGTTGCGGAATGTGAGCAGATCGCGCTCGTCGCGGCGAACGAGTTCTCCGATCGTCTTGATATTTGCGGCACGCAAGCAGTTCTGCGAACGGACCGAAAGCTGTAAGCTATCGACCGGCGTCGAGAGGATCGAGCGAATGCGCTCGGTCTCGGTGTCGGCGATCTGGCGGACCGGTTCTTCCTCTTCGGGGCCGCCAAAGCGGACGAAGAGATTAACGTGATCGCGCATGATGCGACCGGCGATTGTTACGGCCTCTTCCGGCGCGAGCGAGCCATCGGTCTCGACTTCGAGGATCAGGCGCTCGTAGTCGGTCTTTTGTCCGACGCGGGTCGGCTCGACAACGAAACGGGTGTTGACGATCGGCGTGAAGATCGAGTCGATCGCGATGGTGCCAAGCGGCGCATCGATCGACTTGTTCTCATCGGCCGGTACATACCCGCGGCCATGCCCAACGCGCAACTCCACCTGGACCCGCGCGTTGTTCGACATCGTAAATAAGTGGTGTTCCGGGTTCAAGATTTCGACTTCAGGCGTGAACGCCTGGAGATCGCCGGCCTTGAAGTCCTTGGGGCCGGTCACATCGATAAGGATGCGCGTCGTGTTCGTCTGCTCGGAACGGAGGCGAACGCCTTTCAAATTGAGCACGATCTCGGCAACGTCT
>CAZAOR010000543.1:0-5524 GCA_964486805.1 uncultured Sediminibacterium sp.
ATACGGGAAAAGAATAAAAAATCCCGCCGATGGGCGGGATCGCAGTTGGTTGTAGGTTGTAAAAAAACTTTCTGACTACTGATATAGACATCCGATTGTCGATAACGCTGCAAAGCGCTGAAAATATTTCATCTACTGTGCATTCTCCCGGTACATGCACGACTTTGCCGGTGTGTGCGTAATAATCTGCAACAAAGGTAGTTTTGGATTTGTATTCTTGTATCCGGGCCCGGATGACTGATTCATTGGTATCATCGCTGCGGCCGCTGGTAAGTCCCCTCTTTAATAGCCTTTTGACCAGCTCTTCCTCTCCTACTTCGAGGGCCAGCACAACGCCTATGCCTGTTGCGTTTTGCTCCAGCAACTCATCCAATGCCTCACTTTGTGCCACTGTACGCGGAAAACCATCGAAAAGGAATCCTTTGACGCCCGGATTGGCTTCCAGGGCTGAACGGATCCTCCCCACGACCACCTGATCCGGAACCAACTCCCCCCGATCCATGATGGCTTTCGCTTCCAGGCCCAAGGGTGTTTTTCGGGCGATTTCACTGCGTAAAAGATCACCGGTCGATAAATGCTTCAGTCCATAAGCTGCTATCAGTTTCTCGCTTTGCGTACCTTTCCCGCTGCCAGGAGGACCAAACAGAATAATGTTGAACATTTCCGTGCTTAACTTGTGTGAACCACAAATGTACATCCAAACTTTTAAAAATCTTTTAACACAGGTTCAAAACCTTTGAATACTTACAGACGTAAGGAATATGGAAGCTCTTCGTCCTATTAATTAAAGAAATTTTCCCCCAAAAAGGAAATATCTTAAACATGAAACCATTTTTAATATGAAATATTTACTGCTGATCACCGGCATGCTCTTCTGGCAGAGTTGTTTTACCCAATCACCTGAAAAGAAACCTATGAATATGAAAAAGAACGACAAGCACGAAGCGATCTATTCTCACACAGATACCGACAAGGTTGCCCTGACAGATGCAGAATGGAAGAAAATGCTATCTCCGGAACTGTATTATATTGCCCGGCAAAAAGGCACGGAAAGGCCTTTTACCAGTCCGTTCGAAACATCCAAGGAAATAGGCACCTACTATTGTGCGGTATGTGGAAACCCTCTTTTTAAGAGTGATACAAAATTTGAAAGCGGCTGTGGCTGGCCCAGTTTTTATGAACCTATCAGCAAGGGTTCTGTGATTTATCTCCCGGATAACAGTCTTGGCATGCAGCGAACAGAAGTTGAATGCGGCCGATGCAAAGCACACCTGGGCCATGTATTCGAAGATGGTCCTCCCCCAACCGGTCTCCGTTATTGTATCAATGGCGTGGTACTGGATTTTGAGAAAGCAAAAGCGGCTGAGAAGAAATACGAGGAGGGAGGGAAATATTAAAGCTGTCGTGAAGCCTGGTTAGGTCTTTGGGAATGCTTGATGCAGCTATGTGACAGTCAAACCAGGTCTGCAATTATATATATCGCCGCATTTACGCCAACGTTTTCGCATTCTGTTGGCTTCTCCCGAATGATTAGCTGGTTATTTTGGTAAATTGGCTACCGCGATTGCAAATTTACCATTACTGCAACAGCTTGCTTTGAAAAGGTAGCAAGGGGCAATTATCAAAGCCCGCTTACCCGGAAAACAGGTAGTTGCTAACCCCAATAAACCAGCCATATGAATGATGCAAAAAAATCACGCAGGTCATTTCTGAAACAAGCGGCCCTTTTATCTGCCAGCACAGCAATTCCCGGACTCATTACAAAAGGCTTTGGCAGCCCGGTTAGAAATCTGAAAGCAGGCGACAAAGTAAAACTGGCCTGTATCGGTATAGGCAACCAGGGCGGGAATGATGTTTTCTCCTTTGCCCAAACAGGCCTGGCCGAATTCGTTGCATTCTGTGATGTGGACATGGGTGCTCCGCAGACACAAAAGGTTTTAAAAGCATTCCCCAATGTGCCGCGTTTCCAGGATTTCCGGCAGATGCTGGATAAAATGGGCAATGAAATTGAAGCAGTAACCATCGGTGTTCCCGATCATTCACATTTTGCCATCACCATGATGGCACTCGGCCTGGGTAAGCATGTCTATGTAGAAAAACCGATGGCACGCACCTATCATGAAGTGGCACTGATGATGGAAGCCGCTAAAAAACATCCCAAGCTGGTCACCCAGATGGGCAACCAGGGTCACTCGGAAGCCAATTATTTCCAGTTCAAAGCCTGGAAAGAAGCCGGTATCATTAAAGATGTCACTGCGATTACCGCACACATGAACAGCGCGCGCAGGTGGCATGGTTGGGACTGGCATGTGAATCACTTTCCCCCGGCCGAGCCGGTACCAGATACCCTTAACTGGGATATCTGGCAAAGCGTTACTTCCGGCCATGAATACAACCACGATTTTGTTAATGGCCAGTGGCGTTGCTGGTATGATTTTGGCATGGGCGCGTTAGGCGACTGGGGCGCACATATCCTGGATACCGCACACCAGTTCCTGGATATGGGACTGCCTTATGAAGTGAGTATGGTAAAAGAAGAAGGACATAATGACCTGTTTTATCCCCAATCATCTACGATCCTCTTCCGCTTCCCTGCCAGAGGTAACATGCCACCGATTGATGTTACCTGGTATGATGGGCTTGATAACCTACCCCCCATTCCGCCGGGTTACGGCGTTTCAGGACTGGATCCGAATATCCCAGCCCCCAGCAATGGTGCCCTGAAACCTGCCAAATTAAACCCGGGTAAGATCATCTACAGCAAGGAGCTTACTTTCAAAGGTGGCTCACATGGCAGCACTTTATCCATTATACCGGAAGAGAAGGCAAAAGAAATGGCATCCAGATTGCCCGAAGTGCCGAAAAGTCCGTCTAATCACTATGCCAATTACCTGAAATCCTGTATGGGACAGGAGGAAACCCGTTCTCCCTTCCATATTGCCGGGCCATTGAGCCAGGTATTCTGCCTGGGGGTTATGGCACAGAAACTGAACACTAAACTGGAATTCGACCGTAAAACCGGCAGGATTACCAACAATAAACTGGCCGACCAATTGCTTACCGGTTTACCACCGCGCAAAGGATGGGAGCAGTATTATAAAGTGTAGCGACATACCTAAAACATAAACCCCACCCAAGAGGCTGTTTCATAGAGACAGCCTTTTTTAATAATACAATCACAAAGAAAATAGGAGGAGCCTCGATTTTTTGGTTTTTCGTTTTTCTTTTATCGTAGCACCATCTGTCTGTCTGCATCCAGTCGCAGCATAATGAATATAAGGATCGTGAAGGTAAGCAGGGAAGATCCGCCATAACTGATCAGCGGCAGTGGAATACCCACAATAGGGAATAAACCAATGGTCATGCTGACATTGACGGCGATATGGAAAAATATGATACTTGCAACACTATAAGCGTACACCCGGCTGAAAGTACTGCGCTGCCGTTCTGCTATCTTAACGATCCGGAAGAGGAGAAAAAGATAAATACCCAGGAACACCATGCAACCGGTAAAACCAAATGCCTCACCCAGGGAGGTGAAGATAAAATCGGTATGCTGCTCGGGCACATATTTTCCGCGGGTTTGTGTACCCTTCAGAAAGCCCTTACCAGCCAGTCCCCCTGAACCAATGGCGATCTTACTTTGCCGCACATTATAATCATCCGGTTTCCGCGCTGCTTTCTCCCCGAATTTCTTTTGTGATTTCTTATTCAGGCTGCAATCGTATTCCTTACCCACCATCGCATAGATGCGGGTACTCTGATAGCATTCCAGCACATTATTGAAGATATAAGGGACCAGGAAACGCTGCGTTCCTACACAAAAAAGCCAGATACCAATGATCAGGACCAGCAAACGGCTGTTTTTCCGGAACTGCTTCCGTAACAAGACCAGCAAGAGGCCGGCTATCACCGTTAGTGCCACGGCCAGTACATTGGCGTCTACTACCAGTGTGGCGATAACCAGTACTGCAAAAGATGATCCGAATATCAAGATTTGTGCGGGTAGGCCTTCCCGGTACATGGCTATCAGGAAGGCAGAATAAACCAATGCCAGGCCCAGTTCATGTTGCAATATAGAAAGCAACGCAGGAGTGACGGCAATAACACCCGCAATCAGTTGTGAGCGGAGTTTGGTAAAATCCGTTTCTTGCCGGGATAAAAATTTAGCCAGTGCGAGTGCAGTGAATATTTTACATAGTTCCGCCGGTTGCAGATTAAACCCACCTCCGAGCGGAATCCAGCTTTTTGATCCATTGATATTTTTACCTACTACAAAAGTGGCCAGCATCAGCATGATGCCGAATGCATAAAGCAGATTGGCCAGTGCAGTAAAAAGTTTACTGTCGGTCAGGAGAATAAATGTAGCGGTAATGGTACAGACAGCCGCAAAAATGAGTTGTTTGCTGTAGTTGGTTTTGCCGCTTAAAAATCCCTGTACCCAATCCGTATCGGCACGGTATTCCACCATGAAGATGCAGAGTATGCCAATGCCTACCAGCGTGGCATATAACCAAACCACCAGCCAGTCAACACCACCGGATATGGAAGAAGCATGTTTATTGTTCATCGGCTCAAACCTGGGATTTTTCTGTTTCTTTTTTCATCCAGCAATATGGCTGCTATGCGTGTACCCGTCTTTTTTACGGGCACAGATTTCTGTGGTGTTCTTTCCGGTTCAGGGAGGAGGTTCTCCTCCTCCTCGCTGGAATCGGTGGACTCCCGGTTCATACGCTGGAGTTCCCGGTTTTCGCGGGCTTGTTTGGCCGAATCACGCCGGGCCATCTGGGCCATTTCCTCGCGCATATACTGCGGGATCAGGTTCTTCTCCATGAATTCTTTCTCAAAAGCTTTGCGTTCGGGGCCAACAATTGAGTCACGCAGGTATTTCTCTACCATTAAGCTGGCGATCGGCGCTGCCGCCCAGGCTCCCTGTCCTGCGTTTTCACAAATAACGGCAATCGCAATCCTGGGTTTGTCCCTAGGCGCAAAAGCACCGAAGAAGGAATGATCCTGTAATTTTTGGGCGCGGCCATTAATACGGGCGGTATTTTCTACCGTACCGGTTTTGCCGCACATTATGATGCCGGGTATCCGGGAGCGTACCGCAGTACCATAATCCACTACCGCCTGCATACCATCTTGTACCGCATCAAAAATCGAATCGGGAATACGGCTATCGGTATGATGTTTTTCATGAAAAGCATCCAGCATATGGTATTCATCCCCGCCTTCGATTGAATCCACAAAATGCGGGGTATAGAATGCGCCTTTATTGGCGATAATACACATTACATTAGATAATTGCAGCAGGGTTGTGAGTACTTCACCCTGGCCGATCGCATTGGATATAATGGTGCAGGAATTGAAATGACCTTTGTACCATTTATTGTATAATTCGGTAGTTGGAAGCAGGCCGCTTTTTTCCGAAGGCAGGTCAATCCCTAATTTTTGTCCCAGCCCGAAGGTTCTGGCATAACTGTTAAATACATTCAATGCACTGTCAGTATCCCCGTACTTTGAC
>CAZAOR010000544.1:0-4221 GCA_964486805.1 uncultured Sediminibacterium sp.
GGATCGCCATAACCCATATCATCCATAAAAATGATGATGATATTGGGTTTTTTAGGACCCGGCGGATGGGTTTCCAATCCTGCACGCAGGCAGGTGCCAGCCAGCAGCAGCAAAGGGAGGAGCAGGGTTTTTCGCGGATACATTTTTTGCATGGAAAGCTATTTTAAATTGAAACTAACCGGATGATTGATACCTCGTACCGGTCAATGATAAAAACAGGCTGCATGGATCATTTCATACAGCCTGTTAAGCTAAAAATTTATTTTGATGGCCAGCCCGGATTCTGTTTCAGGTTGGGATTGGTCAGCAATTCCTGCAATGGAATAGGTTGCAGGTAATATTTGTCATCCCATCCGTTTTGCACCAACGCACCCTTATACGTAACATAACCGGTACCGTCAATAGTCAGCTTGTTGTTGTAGTCAGCGTTCTTCACTTTTGCACCCAATGGCAGTCCGATATTCAGGTAATTGCCTTTGGCCCAGCGTTTCAGGTCATTAAAACGGAATCCATCGCCCATCAGTTCTACGCGGCGTTCCCGTCGGATTTCCCATAACACCGGCGGAACAGAAGGATCTCTTTTTGGATCAAACGATCCATCAATATTTGCTACGATCATATTGGGCAGGTTGGCCCTGGGCCTGAGTTTGTTGATCGTCTGATCCGCGATCTGCTGGGTGAAAGCGCCTAATTCAAACTGCGCTTCCGCATAGTTCAGCATCACTTCTTCGATCCGGAACAAAGGGCAATCCTGTACGGAGTTATTGGCTCCGCCGGATTCCACATCCAGGGGCAGGCGGCAGTAAAATTTCCAGAAGAAATAACCCAGCTCGGTGATGCACTGTGTTACACTGCCAACAGTCCGCTGATCAAGGCTATTCGGATATTCAAAGAAATGCGGGAAGCAGGGAATGATATTACCGCTTTGCATGTCCACGCTCCATTGTTGCATCGGTAATCTTTTATTTACCTGCTGGCCGGTACTGCTGCTGGAATTATAGCCGGGCAGTGCATTCATCAGTTTGATGAATTCTCCATGTGCAGGATTGGAATTAAAAGCCCATACGGTGTCGGAGGCGCCGGTGGCTTTAACGATATTCGGATTCTTGTAAAGTACCCGGTAAGGTGGTACAAAGCTGAAATATAAACGGCGATCCCTGTTACGGAAAACACTGTATATGGAATCATCTCCCGCATATACGGCACTGCTGCCGATTGGCTTGCCATCCGTACACAGATAACTATCAATTGTTCCTTTGGGTGCATCTGCATGCCAGGAGGTACTGCCGATATACCGTGTAACCGCCGAGTTAACATTGCTGTTGGAACCACCGGAAGTGGTTTTCAGTACCGGGTTGGGTACATATTGCTTAAAGAGAATGATGCCCGGCTTACCGGTGAGGTCATCGGTATTATACACATCATCATAACTGCTCATTATGCTGGTATAATTCGGCAACAGTTTTTGTGAATAGGTGACACAGGCATTCAGGTAGGTATTGGCATCCGCCAGATTATGGTATTTGCGCCAGGTGCCTTCAAACAGCCCAAATCGGGAAATCAGGAAACGGACGCAGTCCTGGTTGATGGTATTGGCACCATCACCTTTTACTTTGATGTGCGACTCGGCCCAGATCAGATTATTCAGGATATTCTGTGCTACTGTGTCCCTTGAAGTGGCTGGTGCTGTTAAAACACTCACCGAAGTATCGGTGATGGCATGTTCAATCCAGGGCACATTACCGAATGCGGCGATCAGGTCATAATAACGGAGTGCGCGGAAAAAATAACCCACACTGCGCCAGTGATCTTTATCGGCCTGTGTCATGGAGGATCCGTCGATATGATCCAGCATTACATTTACCATCCGCACATAAGAGAAATCCCACTGGGCAGTTTGCAAGGATCCCGTGGAGGTGCCGGCTGGCGTGGAGGCAGGTGACGGTGCTGCAGATGGAGGTAAAAGGAAGGTGCCCAATCCATACTGTGACTGTCCATTGGAAACCGTATTCACAAAATTATCCGAATTGAACTCCTGGCTGGAGAAAGTTGGCGGATAGGCGCTGGTTGCGATACCATACCCGGTGAAATAATCATACAAACTCCAGGCATAGGTCTGAAAATTGCTGTAAGTGGAAAAAGAAGTGCCGTCGGTCAGCTGACCGATCGGTGTTTTGGTTAAAAAATCCTTTTTACATCCGGCTGCAATCAGCAAGCAGAGCAAGAAGGAGATACTATATTTTTTCATATAACGATTCATTGGATGGTTAGAATGAAAGATTGATACCCACGGATGATTTGCGCATGAAAGGATACCCTTGTCCGCTTCCGTTACCGCCGCCCTGGTTGGCAACATCTGCGTAAACGCCTTTGGGTAAATGGTTAAACTCAAATGCGTTTTCAATGCTGTAAAACACCTGTAACCTGTTGATATGATATTTCTTCAGCGCGTTGGCGGGTACGGTATAACGCAGGGTCATATTCCGCATCCGCATAAAGCTGCCATTCAGGATATAGCGTGATTGCAAAAGCTGGTTATTGCTCTGATTACCGTTCTGGTAATAAATGCGCCCATAATAAGCATCCAGGTTGTTAGGGGTCCAGTAGTTCAGTTCATTGGTATAGATCTGGCTGTAGGACTGGTAGGAATTCGGAAATGTCAAACCATTGGAGAGCCAGAGATCCTGCTTCAGAACCCCATTGATCACGAAAGAGAAATCAAAATTCTTATAAGCAACAGAACCGGTTATGCCATAGTGGTACTGCGGATTGGAATTACCAATGATTCTTTTGTCGCCGGGATTATCCAATGTGCCGGCACCTGCACTCAGGTACTGGTTGGTGGTATCAAATTTTTTATACAATACATCTCCGGGATTGGGGCTTTGGCCGGAGAATCTCGGTACACTTGCTTTGAGGGTGCCTCCCGTATAGTTGTTGGCTGCCCATCCGGCTGAAGGTGCTGTGAAATCATCCGTTGTGTACAAACGGTCCGTCACATATCCCCAGATATCTCCCATTTTCTCGCCGATGTACAGGTTGGACAATACCTTGTTCGGGTTCACGGCATTGGTGACAACAGATTGGTAATTGTACAGGTTTACGCCGATGGAGTAGGATACCTTCCCAATTTTATCCTTCCAGTTCAAACCCAGTTCAATTCCTTTGGTTCGCAGGGCGCCTGAGTTCTGCAAGGGAGCGCCTGTGCCCAATGTGGCCGGCAGGGGAACAGGTGCAGAAGTGAGAATATCTTTTGTATCACGCTGGTACCAGTCAAATACACCCGTTAACCGGTTATCGAACATACCCCAGTTAAGACCGAAATCCAGGGTGCGTACGGTTTCCCAGGTAAAGGAACTGCTGATCAGGGAGGGACTGCTGAGTGATAATACGGGAATACCCCCCATCAGCCAGTAAGGATTATAGGCATACATGGAAGAGTAATACGAATAATCAGGGATGTTCTGATTCCCCACGGAGCCAAAGGATGCCCGCAGTTTGAATTCATTCAGGACGGGTTTAACAGCCGCCATGAATTTCTCTTCTGTTACACGCCAGGCGCCGGATACAGACGGGAAGAAGCCCCATCGGTGGCCATCGGGGAATTTGGAGGATCCATCATAACGCCCGTCAAACTCAACCAGGTATTTGGATTTGTAATCGTAATTCAGCCGGCCGAATACCCCCTGGTTGGAATATTGGTCATAGGTATCAGAACCAGTAACAGTACCGGTGGCTGTAGCGATGGCAGGATGATCTGCATCATACATACCGGTAGCAGAAAGCCGGGATGTTTTATTATCGCTTTGTTCCTGGTTAAATCCAGCCATCAGGGAAAAATTATGATCGTTACCCAGTTTGTGATTATAGGTGGCATAGAGGTTCAATGCCTGGTAATCCGTAGCCGATTGTGATTGTGTGTACATGCCGGTACCCGTAGTACCCAATACCAATGTATAAGTACTGATCAGGTTGGAAATCTGCTTATCATAGGTATTGACCTGGTTACGCAGGTTATCGTAGGTATATTCACCGGTGATGGTAAGGCCCTTCACGGGTTTTGCGATAGCACGGGCGGTCATACGGATATCATCATTCCGGTTAGTAGTGGGATACTGCGCCAGTAACGTGTTTTTCGCAGTTGTGATCGGTCCTGCATTTGCCAATCCCAGACCCGAGGGGAGGGAATCCGGTAATACATTCGGGGTAACGGTAGCCGTT
>CAZAOR010000545.1:0-5127 GCA_964486805.1 uncultured Sediminibacterium sp.
GGACTGGATGACGTATCCTGAACGACTGGAAGCAAATGGGGTGTCATGGAAAGTGTACCAGAATGAAATCACAACGGATCCCGGTTTTGAAGGAGAAGAGGATGCCTGGCTCTCGAATTTCGGTGACAATCCATTGGAATATTTTACACAATACCATGCGAAGTTTTCACCTGCTCATCGTGCAGTATTGCCGAAAAGACAACAACAGTTGGAGGCTGGTATCCTTGAAACGGAGGCACAGGCAGCTGCTATGACCGATGGTTCAGAGGAAAAAAAGAAAACACTGCAAAAGCTGGAAAAGCTAAGGGAAGCTCTTGCCCGAAATAAGAAAGCGCAGGAAATGCTTACACAGGAGGCGTATGATCGGATACCAGCTCGTGAGAAAAACCTGCATGAGAAAGCATTTGTGACTAACAGGGATCAACCTGACTCCAGGAAACTTGTTTCGCTGAAATACCAGGACAAGGGTATTGAAAGGGAAGTACTGGTACCCAAAGGGGATGTCTTGTTCCAGTTCCGGGAAGATGTTACGAATGGCACGCTGCCGGCTGTTTCATGGATAGTGGCACCGGAAAACTTTTCTGATCATCCTTCTGCTGCATGGTACGGAGCATGGTATATCAGCGAGGTACTGGACATTCTCACAAAAGACCCGAAAGTGTGGGAAAAAACCATATTCATCATCACATATGATGAGAATGACGGTTATTTCGATCATGTCCCGCCTTTTATTGCGCCGGATCCTGCTGACAAAACATCCGGTTTTTGCTCGGCGCAGATTGACACAGGTGTTGAATATGTAAACGGGAAGGCGCAATCACAGGGGCCACATGCACGTGAAAACTCTATAGGTCTTGGTTTTCGTGTACCGATGGTGATCGCTTCTCCATGGAGCCGGGGAGGATGGGTATGTTCAGAAGTTTTTGATCATACTTCATCCCTGCAGTTCCTGGAAAAGTTCATAGCAGAAAAATGGAAGAAGCATATTCCTGAAACGAATATCTCTGACTGGCGCCGCACAATCTGCGGAGACTTGCGCAGTGCTTTCAGGCCTTATCATGGCGAAAAGATTCAATTGCCTGAATCCTTAGAAAGAGATGAATTCATTGAAGGTATTCATAAAGCCAAATTCAAAAACGTTCCGGATAATTATCATCGCCTGATGGCTGATGATATTAGACAAATTAACCGGCAGCCTGGCTTATCTGCATATATGCCTGCCCAGGAAAAAGGAACCCGGCCGGCCTGTTCAATACCGTATGAGTTATATGCAGATTGTAATTGTGTTGCAGACAATATACAGGTCACCATGAAAGCCGGTAATGCAGTATTCGGAAATAACGCTGCCGGTGCGCCATTTCTTGTTTACGCATCCGGGTTGAAGGGGCAGGAAAAGATGCAGGTTCGCTCATACGCAGTCACAGCGGGAGATGAATTACCGGACAGTTGGCAAATCAATGATTTTGCCAGTGGCCGGTATCGCCTGGATTTGTATGGCCCGAATGGTTTTTACCGTGTTTTTGAAGGGAATGACAAGGAGCCGGAATTTTTTGTCAATTGTTCATACGAAACAACCAGCGACAAAAAGCATCTGACAGGTAATATATTAATAACCCTGTTGCATAAAGGCGCACAGCAATTATCTGTTGAGATAAAGGATAACTGTTACCGGGAGCATCCCCGGCATATATCTGTGGGAGATTCCGCAGCAACGGTTATTGTTCCTGCTAAAAACAGCCATGGCTGGTATGATATCAGCATTCGCGTGAAAGGCCATCCATCTTTGCACAGGCGTTTTGCCGGTCATGTGGAAACCGGCCTGGCTTCCCAGACGGATCCCTTTATGGGCCGTATGGTATGATTACCGGCTGCTGACGATCAGTAATAAACCTTTATTCTTTTTTACAGGTATCCTGTCAGTTATACTGAAATCTGCGGACGACTGAAAATCAGCGATAGCCGGCACATGTATTCTTGCTTTTGCAGGATCAATCCCTAAACTTTTCCAGTCGATACGGAGCTGAATGCTTGTGTCAGCCGTTGCCCAACTGGCGACAGCGATCATTGCTTTGCCGGATCTTTTGTAAACAGTTGTCAATACTTTCGGGTCATCGGTACTTACCGGGCAGCTCTTACTCCAGTAGCCGATCATCTCTGAGCCTTTTATGCCAAAATCATCCCAGGCTTTCCATATCGGTCGGGGATCGGCATTATCGCTCCATGGCATGCGATTGGTCATGCCGTAGATCATTCCCCGCCAGGGGTTACCTCCGCCTTGTAACATTTCACCCATCAGACCGAATGGAATGCCGCTTACTTCCGTCAGGAAAAAATCAGGACCATTGTTTTCATAATCGAAGTATTCTCCGAACCAAAGACGGTTGAGGTAGGGGAAATGTTCCATATACAGGTTGGCGCTATTATTAAAACCATCATTTTTATTGTACTGATTGGCTGAATGCAGGTCAATGATACCAGGATGCCCGTTCTGTGTAAGTACCCGCTTTACCCTTTTCATGGTGGTTCGGTCGAAAGCCACATCATCCAGATACAGTCCATCAATACCAACATGATTGACCAGCCAGTTCATGCCTTCCACATAGTAATTATGCCATCGACTCATCCCGCTGTTAACCAGGGCTGCATCCTTGATCTCAGGTACAAACCAAGCCGGGATATAATCACTGCCCACATGTTCCTGTAGCCAACTGAAACCGCCTCCTTTACCGGGAGAATAAATTTCATGCCCGAGGCTGCGCATGGGGAATAGCTCATAAGCCCGGTTCGAAAGTTCCCGGATCGTATTGTAAATCTTCACTTTCAATCCCCGGCTATGTGCATCGCTGATATACGATTTCATTTTTTGGTATTCGATGAAGGGATAATTGATCCAGGGATTGATGGGTGTGGCATGATGGATATTGATAATCGTTGCACCGGTAGCCTGTATGGTATCCAGGTTATTGTATTTGTGGTAGAAACGGTTTGCCCACTGGAATTCAGTTTGAATGGGATGGAAGGGCGTAATAAGCAAAGTAAAATTGTAAAACAGGCTGTCGCCCGCGTGCATACTGCGTTCCCCGCTGTAATTATTGGCGAGCATGGAAGCGCCTTTGATACCTACGGTAATGCCGCCTTTGTTGTTATTTCCCCAGGAACTGGGCAGTAATAAAGGTTTTTGCAGGTAAAAATTTGTATTCAAGGGCCGTACATAATGCTCATCCCGGAGTGAGTACTGCAATCCCGCATTGACTGTTCCGATCCAGGCACCATCCTGGTTTTTATGTGCAACATCCCATTTCCAGTCAACCAGGTCCGGCCTTTGTCCGCCTTTCTGGCCCAATCCCATCAGGTAATCTGCCACTTCTTTCCGGAAGGGGATATGCATGGTGATATCTTTCAGATCGATATCCTGCAGGGCGGTTACTTTCACCGTGTATGACATAAAGCCATCAAATTCAAGCGAAGCCTTTACCTGCATAACAATACTGTCGTTGGAGGAACTCGACTCCCACTGTATTGTGCCGGGTGTTTGCAAACTGAAATGATGCTCCCTGTTTTTCAGGATCAGGTTCTTGCCGTTGCGGCCTGTGAAATGAAAATGAATGCCTTCATACAAAAGAGGTGTTGGTTCATTACTGAACCCGGTCATTTCCGGGGTGAAGAAACATCGGATCTGTTTGGGAAATCCTTCCGCATTCAGAATTACTTCCCGGCCTAATAACTGAATGGAGGTATCATGTACCAGTTTCAGGGGCGTATAAGGCGGTATAACCGTATTTTCCTGGGCCAGGGTGGAATTCAGCCAATGCAGCCGTGTCTGATTCCAGGGTTCGCTGATATTTCCATCTGCTGCAATGATGGCATTGACCCGTAGGGAAATACGGACCTTACGATCGGGTAAGCCATCTGCATGGATGATGGCATTGCCCTGATATATGCCTGGGGGAGTTTTTTTCGGAACGGTTAAGAGGCACCAGAGGGATTGAATGCTACCCGCTGGAACAGATAGTGTTTGGGTAAATGGATGACCAGCATAATCCGTACCAGTGGTGTTGATGCAGGAAAGTGAATCGGCAGTGATAAAACTGCCCTCGCTGCTTTTCAAATCGGAGAAATGGACCTGTACATTTCGCAGTTCCTGCAGTGCATAAACAGCCAATTGAAAACTGTAAAATTCTCCCCGGGAAGCAATGCCACGGAAAACGGAAGTGCTGCCTTTTTGTATCCATCGTTGTGGGAGGTGGTCCGTCATTTTTACCGGAAAGGATCTGTCTTCCGGAAATACAAGGTAATCGGAATGATGCGAAGCGCTAACCAGGCTGTCGGTTTCTTTTGTGGTAGCTATAATTTCCATCGGGAAGAAGCTGTTAAAAGCATTCACCGATTCAAATGCTACAACGGTTGCGGTACCCTGTTTGCCGGTGTTGCGTTGGTTTAGCCATTGTGCATCGGCAGTATTAGCGGGTTTCAGGTAAACCCCCTTGGGGTAATTGGACCGGCCTTCATTCCGGTATGGTAAATAGTACACGTAATACAGTCCTGGACCGGATACCGGCTGAAAGCGAATTGTACCGGATTCCTGCGTTATATCAAATGCCTCGGCATTCTTGATCAGCCTGTTATGGACGGAATCGGTAACAATGATCCGTTTGTCTTGCGGGTTGGTATCTCTTCTGCGCCAGGGGATATTCACAGAAACAAAGTCTCCGGATCGGCTGACACGTATCACGGCGCGATGGTTGCCAAGTGAATCGGCATTCCAGTAATCATGTGTGTTCAGGTAAGGTATTTGCTGGGCTTCTGCAAGCTGAAGACAGCCGCCAAAAACAAGGGGGAGCAGTATCTTTTTCATAAGCTGGTCGGTTGCCTAAAGATACTGTATTCGGCAGGGGCAATAAACTACTTAGTCAGGTTAAAAATCGTGCATCCGGTTGCACGGTGGTTCCGGTATCTGCTCCGTTTTATTCAAACCCGCCGCGAGATCTGGGACTGTTTTTGTACAACCGCCTGCAGTTGCCCGATATTGCCTATTTTTTCAGAATCCGACTGGGCGATAGAGATATGCCATTTTTTTTCAACTGCATTCAGGAGGTAAAGCATTTCCCAATCCACCAACTGAAGGTC
>CAZAOR010000546.1:0-6184 GCA_964486805.1 uncultured Sediminibacterium sp.
AAAGGCTGCCGGTTCCGGCAGCCTGGCTATTGGGTTCTGTTGGGGTAATGATCTGTTAATCGAATCCGCCGCCACGACGGCCACCGCCGCCGAAGCCACCACCGCCGCCACCGAAATCACCGCCCCGCATACCGCCACCGCCGAACATGCCGCGGAACATGCCTGGCATGCCTCTTTGCTGGTTATTGGCAAAATTTCGGAGGTTAAAGGTGAAGGTCAGCAGGAAATAACGGGTAAGCGTGTTTGTCCGAGTATAAATGAACTGGTTGGTCGATTGGGTTTGTGATACTGCCTGGTTCTGGTTCAGCACATCGAAACAGGTAAGACGGATCTCACCGGCTTTGTTCTTGAAGATCTGGTAAGCGATGGAAGGCGTCCACAAGGGCACACTGGTAGAATTTCCGCCGGCTTTGTTTCCATAATAGGTATAATCAAAGTTGCTCGCGATTATCAGGCCCTTTTTATCATAGTAGGTAAGTTCCGCTGCTGCTGAGTGTGTAAAATAGTCGAGGTTCTGGGAACTTTGCAGGGAACTGCGTGCTATGGTATAATTGGTAGAAGCGCTCAGGTTCATATCGAAGCCGCTGCTGAGGTTGGTAGTCCAGCGAACAGTTTCCATCAAGCCGGTGTTGCGGGAATAGTTATGCGTATAATCCGCCGCAGAAGGGCTGAGTTTGATCAGCGATTGACTCTGATTATAATTCACATTGGTCTGGAAGTTCAGATTGGATTTCGGATGCTTCAGCGGGAAGCCATAGTTGAAATAGCCGGATACGTTATAGGTGCCGCCGAGGTTAACATAGGTAGTTGTACGGCCGCCGGTGGAGTTTTGCGTTATGGCACTTTGGATATCATTGGTTACCATACTTGCGTTCACAGTAGCAAACATAATGCGTTGTGTAAACGGATCAAATGAACTGTACAATACCCGCAGGCTGTGCGTAAACTGGGGTTTCAGGTCCGGATTACCGATCGTGTAATTGATCGCATCGGAAGTCGTCAATACCGGCTGCAGTTGTGTGGGTGAAGGCTGACCGGTGCTGCCACGATAGAATACACGGAGCGATTTTGTACGGGTATAGTTATACGTAAAGAATACAGCAGGGGTAAAGTTTACATAGTTCTGTTTTACCACTACGTTTTTGGTGGTATTGGTACTGTTCAAATCCGTAAACTGGAAACCAGAGCTTACATTCAGGTTGAATTTAGATCCCTGCAGGCGCCAGCTCAGATTGGCATTGCTGGTATTGGATGTCAGTTTATAAGAGTTACTGAACAGGCTGTCGAATTTGCTGAATTTCTGGTTATTCGCATCAAACTCGTAGGTATTATTAATATTGGTACTGTTATTATAGGAATAAGAGTACCGGAACTCTAAGACCTGGTTTTTGGCAATCGGCTCCGTATAGGAGAGTGTCGGACTGAAACTGAAGGAATGGCTTGTATCAAAATAATGTTGATTCAGGGTATCCCTTCTCAGTGTGGGCTGGTAAAAAGAGTTCAGGGTATACTGGTAGCCATCACCATTATTTTGGCTTGCCGAAAAATTCAGGTCAAGTGAAAGTGTACGATACCGCTTGGCAAAACGGTGCCGTAATTGCAGGTTGGCACCACTGATATTGAATCCACTGTTATAACTGTTATTTTTCGTAACAGATTCGTTGATTGGTTGACCTTTGGGGCCGCCGATTGTGGCAGTGGAGGAACTGGAAACAGGTGCGCTTGACTGCCAGGTAAAGTTCGGGCGGAATACCATGGAGTTGACAGAATCAAACTTGTCTTCAATGTTGAAATTGAACTTATGATTGGAGTTCCTGGAAACAGAAGACGATACCGCATTGGCAGTGGTAGATGAGTCGGCTGTTACTACGGTTTTCGTCAGGCTGGATTGGTCGGTTGCCAGGCTGGAATGGTTATAGAAATAACTGCCGTAGGCATCTGCATTCGGACTCCAGCTATCCCGGTAGTTCAAACCGCCGGACCAGATAGTGTTGATGCCGCTGCCACCACCGCTGGTGCTACCGCCGCCGCCTCGATTGCCGCGACCACCGCCCAGGCTTTGCCCGCTAAAATTCTGTTTATTGATATCATTGGCTTCACCCACTACAGAAATCTGCTGGCTGCCATTGAATCGGTTGACATTCAGGTTTTCGTCATAAGTACCATTGGTACCTGCACCGGCAACCGCTTTTCCGAAATAGCCTTTGCGTTTGTCTTTTTTAGTGGTGATATTGATTGTTTTTACCCGGTTGCCATCGTCAAAACCGGAAAACTTAGACTGGTCACTCAGGTCATCAAACACCTGGATCTTGTCGATCACATCCGGGGGCAGGTTGCGGGTGGCCATCAGCGGATCATTGCCGCCGAAGAATGTTTTACCATCCACCAGAACTCTTTGCACGGTTTCACCCTGTGCTTTGATGGAACCGTCTTTGCCCACTTCCATTCCCGGAATCTTTTTCAGAAGATCCTCCGCTACAGCATTGGGCTTTGTTTTAAATGCATCTGCCCGGAATTCCGTGGTATCCCCTTTGATCTTGACGGCGGATTCGGTTACTGTTACATTGCCAAGGTCATTATAGTCAGGTGCCAGGTAGATATTACCCAGGTCAGTCGATGCCTGCTGCTTTGAAAAAGTCAATTTTTTGGAGAAGGGCAGGTATCCCTGGAATTTCACCTGAACAATCATATCTCCAAACGGGATATTCATCATTGAAAAGCTGCCATCCTGTTTAGCCAGGGTAAATACTTCTACCGAAGAATCCTTGGCATTCAAAACGGTTACAGCGGCATCTTTTAAAGATTGCTTGTTCAGGGTGTCTACCAGCTTCCCTTTCAGGGTTCCGCTGTTTTGTGCCCAGGCACCAAAACCCAGCATCAGCAGGGCGGATAAAGTAAAAATTCGTTTCATACCAGTTTGTTTGTATAAGGCGTAATTCAAAGATATTTTCACATTTCTTTTACACTTTCCTGTTCTTTTCGGGCGGAAAACTACTATGATAGCTGGGTATGCACCTACGAAAATCGGTGAAGATGGCTATCCGATAGGTAGGGTGTTTTCGCTCAGTTATTCATCCGTTTTCATCTAAGATTCACCGAAAAGCCCGCCGGTATTGAGGTTTCAGGCATCCATATTCATTTAAAAGCCGTCTTTTTTTCTGACGGCTCAGGAAAACCAGCGCAAAGAACGGTTACAATAGTCGTTTTAGGTATGCAATGTGTAATTTTGGGTATAAAAAATTTCTGCTATGAAAAAAACAACCGTCTTTCTTTTTTCCCGGATTTTTACGCTGACCGCAATCAGCGTTATCCTGTTAGCAGCTTGTCAGTCCGGCGCCAATAAATCAGCAGCCAAAGGATCTGATACGATGGCTATGCACCAGGATAGTACGGAAAGCATTTTCAAACACCTCCTGGTGGATAATAAAAAAGATCCCAGTTGCGGTATGCCTGTTTCTGCCGGTATTGGTGATACAGCCCATTACAAAGGCAAAGTGATCGGCTTCTGCTCCAAAGAATGCAAGGATGAATTCCTGAAAAACCCGGAAGCGAATATTGCGAAAGCGGAATTAAAATAAACCCAACCCTGCTGTATGAAGAAAACCCTGTATTTACTGCTGATGATCTGCCTGCCCTGGATGGCCAGTTCGCAGGAATCAACCGACTGGCAAGAGCTGAATGCTTTCCACAGCCTGATGAGTAAAACCTTTCATCCTTCTGAAGAAGGCAATCTTGCCCCCCTTCGTATGAAATCGGATAGCCTGGTGCAGGCTGCGCAGAAATGGAACAAAGCACCGGTACCGGCCGGATTCAAACCGGCTGAGACCAAAGAACAGTTGGCCAGGCTGGAAGCCCAGTGCCAGAAGATACATACGGCGGTTCGGTCAAATGCACCGGATGCCAACCTGGCGGTCATGATCAGGGAGGCTCATGAGATATTCCACAAGATTGTGGAGGATTGCCGGAAGGCGGAATAAGATTTTTTGGATTCCTTGATCCTGAAACCTGCTTTGGCAGGTTTTTTACTTAACTGAACAGATATTCCACATCTTCGCGAGTGAGGCTCTTTACAAAACCTTCATCATCGGTGATCAAGTCCCTGGCCAGGCTGCGTTTTCGCTCCTGCAGCTTTAATATCTTATCCTCAACGGTATCAGTACAGATCATGCGGTATGCGAATATATTTTTTGTCTGACCGATCCGGTGCGTTCTGTCTATGGCCTGTTGTTCTACTGCCGGGTTCCACCAGGGATCTACGATATATACATAATCTGCTGCGGTCAGGTTCAAACCCACTCCGCCAGCTTTGAGTGAGATCAGGAATACGCGGCAGCTTTCTTCTTCCTGGAAACGGCGGATAGCTTTTTCTCTTTCCTGGACCGTGCTGCTGCCATCGAAATATTCGTAGTCCACCCCCAGTTCTTTCATCTTCTCTTTTATCAATGCCAGCATACCCAGGAACTGGGAAAAAACCAGGGCTTTGTGGTTACTGATATTTTCCGTTATCTCGCGGCCCAGCTCTTCCAGTTTCACCGAAACATTGGGATATTTTTCATCTTCTTTTACGATCGCAGGGCTGTCGCATATCTGCCTCAGCTTCATCAGGCCCTGCAAGATGGTCAACTGTGATTTCTGGATACCCTGGTTCTCAACCACGCCCATAATCTTATCCCGGTAATCATTCCGGTAGGCGTCATAAATCCGACGCTGTTCATCTCCCATCTCACAATACAAGACCATTTCCTGCTTTTCAGGCAGGTCTTTCGCCACCTGTTCTTTTGTTCGGCGTAGTATGAAGGGGTAGAGAATCTTGCGCAGATGGTCTTTTTGTTCTTTTTCACCGAATTTGTCGATGGGGATGGAAAATTCCTGCTTGAAGAATTCGATGCTGCCCAGCATACCAGGATTGAGAAAGTTCATCTGTGCGAAAATGTCGAAGGTATTATTCTGCAATGGGGTACCACTCAAACAAAGCCGATTTCTGGCTTTCAGCAGGCAAGCTGCTTTAGTTACTTTACTGCCGGGATTTTTGATCGCCTGGCTTTCATCCAGTATCACATAATCAAAATTCACCTCTACAAACTGGCGTATATCGCTGCGCAGAGTGCCATAGGTTGTTATGATTACATCGGCATTCATATTGCCCAGGCTTTCTCTTGACCTGCCGCCGCCATGGTGGAGTGCAAAGCTCAGCGAAGGGGTAAATTTCTGGATCTCATTCTGCCAGTTGAACATCAGGGTGGTTGGACAAACCACCAGGGCCCGGAGGCTGCCTGCTTCTTCTTTCAGGTGATGCAGGAAACTCAGGGCCTGAATAGTTTTTCCGAGGCCCATATCATCTGCCAGTATTCCTCCCCATTGTACTTCCCGCAGGTAATTCAGCCACTGGAACCCGCTTTCCTGGTAAGGGCGTAAGATATGCTTCAGGTGGGCAGGCGCAGGAATCTCCTTGATAGCATGGTTCTTCCGCAGCCGTTCGTATTTTTCTTCTAACTGGAAAAAGAGTTCTTCTTCATCGCGCTGCAGGTAGAGCTCTTCAATCACGCTGAAATGGAACTTGCTCAGTTTCATATTACCGGCTTTCCCTTCCCCAACCCTGAATAGCAAGGAATACTTCCGGATCCATTCTTCCGGTAAAATACCCAGTGTGCCATCGTCCAGTTGCACAAACTGCTGCTTTTGGCTCAGCGCTTTCTTTACTTCGTCCACCGTCACTTTCTGTTCTCCGAAACGAATTTCCACTTTGGCATCGAACCAATCGGTATGACTGCTGATAAATATCCTGGTTTCCGGTTTAGCGGTATTGAAACGGAAATTTTTCAGCGCTTCAAACCCAAATACGGGGATATGCAGGTCTTTTACCGCATCCACAAAAAGAAAGAACCAGTTATTTTTTAAAACATCAGCGCCTTTTAAAGCAAGTACATTGCTGTCAGATGGCCGTATGAATCCTGAATGCAAGGATTCTATTTTCTGTACCAGTTCATTTTCGGCTGTCAAATTCCGGTGAATCACCAATAATTTATCCGCAACCGGGAAAATGATTTTTTCCTTGTCATTACTGCGTATGTCCAGGCCCCGGTACTGGAAAACCGGTTGAAACAGCAGGTAATCTCCTTTTTCTTTGAGTAGGATTTTTACTTCGGGTTTCAGGTCTCTCAGCTCTTCTTTCCTTACATTGGTA
>CAZAOR010000547.1:0-3360 GCA_964486805.1 uncultured Sediminibacterium sp.
CAAAAATAAAAAGCCGTATCCTCGAATACCTCGCTGTACTGAAGCTCAAAGGCGATATGCGCAGCCCGATTCTTTGCTTTTTAGGACCTCCGGGTATCGGTAAAACATCCCTGGGCCGATCGATTGCACACGCTATTGGAAGAAAATATGTTCGACTGAGCCTGGGTGGTTTACACGACGAGAGCGAGATTCGCGGTCACCGCAAAACCTATATCGGGGCAATGCCCGGCCGGATCGTCCAGCAGATACGAAAATGCCAGTCATCCAACCCCGTTATGATCCTGGATGAGATTGACAAGATCGGCAATGATTTCCGGGGAGATCCTTCCTCTGCCTTATTGGAAGTACTGGATCCCGAACAGAATCATAGCTTTTATGATAATTACCTGGAGATGGAGTACGACCTCAGCAAAGTGCTTTTCATCGCCACCGCCAATAACCTGCAGAATATTCAGCCCGCTTTGCGGGATCGTCTCGAGATCATTGATCTGAGCGGTTATGCAGTAGAAGAAAAGATTGAGATTGCCAAAAGGCATTTGCTGCCCAAACAAAGGGAAGCGCATGGCCTGGCGAAAATCAATTTCAAAATCAATGATAAGGTACTGGAGAAACTCATCGAAAATTATACCCGGGAAAGTGGTGTGCGCGAATTGGACCGGCAACTGGCTTCCATCATGCGTTATGAAGCCAAAGAACTGGCCCTGAAAAACAAGATAAAGTCCACACTGACCACCAAGGATATCGAGAAGATACTGGGACAGCCGCGTTATAGTAATGAGGTGTATAAAACAGCCAATATTCCGGGTGTGGCGGTTGGCCTCGCCTGGACCTATGTCGGCGGAGATATTCTGTTCATTGAAACCATCCTCAGCGATGGGAAAAGCGAACAGCTTAAACTTACCGGCAACCTGGGGAATGTGATGAAAGAAAGTGCCGCTACGGCGCTGAGCTTTCTGCAGGCAAATGCCCGTAAGATGGGAGTGGATCCTGAGATATTTGCCAAAAAACAGGTGCATATCCATGTACCCGAAGGCGCTGTTCCTAAAGATGGTCCGAGCGCAGGTATAACGATGCTGACGTCCCTGACATCCGCATTTACCGGCAGGAAAGTAAAACCCTTCCTGGCCATGACCGGCGAAATCACGCTGCGTGGTCAGGTCTTACCTGTAGGGGGGATCAAGGAGAAAATACTGGCTGCCAAGCGGGCTGGCTTAAAAGAAATCATCCTCTGCTGGCAGAATGAAAAAGATGTGAACGAAATTGACAATAATTTCATCAAAGGCCTGCAGTTTCACTATGTTAAGACCATGCAGCAGGTCATTGACCTTGCGCTTGTTCCCTGAAACTAACCAGTTGGGCCGGATGCAGCGCTTGACATAGATTTACAGTCAAATCGAACTATGCGCCGCATCCTGTTTTATTTTTTGCTGTTCTGCGGGAAAAGCCTGTTTGCCCAAACCCTTGGCGGGAATACGGTGTATGGTTTCCTGCTGCAACCCAATACTGCAGGGCAAGCTGCTCTTGGCGGCCTGAATATTTCACAGATCAGCAATGACGTGGGTATGTGTTTCCAGAACCCGGCCCTATTGCGCAGCACGATGCACTGCCAGGCAAACACCTCTTTTAATGATTTTCTGGCAGGGGTCAATACTTACAGCATGACCAGCGCCTGGTATCTGCCGGCGGTGCACATCAACCTGGCTGCGGGTACGCAATTTTTCGATTATGGCATGATCCAGCAAACAGATGCGTCCGGTAACATTCTCGGCAGTTTTCATCCGGTTGACTATGTTGCCCAGCTGATGGCTGCGGGTACCTATCATGATTACTTTCATTATGGACTCACTTCAAAATTCATACATTCCGGCTATGGCATCTACCGCTCGGATGCCCTGGCATTTGATGCAGGGCTCAGCTATTACGACTCGTCCAGGGGCTTACAGGCGGCCCTGGTTATCCGGAACATGGGTGCACAGATACGTACTTATAGCGGTACGGGAAGCCGGGAAGAACTGCCCTTCGACCTGGAAATCGGTTTGTCAAAACGGTTAAAAGCTTCCCCCTTTCAGTTTTCCCTTACCCTGCATCATTTGCAGAGTTTCCGGATACATTATAATGATACCAGTTTCCGGTACGCCGAAGGAGATCTGGCCTACAACAGCAGCGATTTTTTTCAGAACCTGCTTTCGCATTGTATCCTGGGCGTACAGGTGTATCCGCATGAAAAGCTGGAACTGATGGCTGGCATGAATTTCCAGCGAAGGATTGATCTCAACGCTTATCAGTTGAGTAATGGATTGAACGGGTTTTCCTTCGGGGCGGGTTTATTATTGAAAAAAGTACATATCCGTTATGCTACTGGTTTTTACCAGCAGCAGCTCTTTCACCAGTTTTCCTTGAATTTTTACTGGAAGGGCGGGTTCCCTTAAAGGAGTCTGACCATTACTGGCCACCCCTGGATTTCTTGGGTGGCATCAATGCCTTGGCGCCTTTTTCATTTACCGGCGGGGGTGTTGTGGCATCCGGTTTTTTGGGCTCTTTCTCCTTCGAACCGGGGTTGGCGGGCGGTTTGGGAGGCAGGCCCAGGGTACTGCTGTCAGATTCAGGGGCAATATCTTCGATTCGGATATTTTTAGGCACTTCATATTGTTGGGAAGTACCGGTACCCATATCTTCTTCTTCGCCATTCAATAACTGGTTGCTTGCGCCGGAATAGTCGATAATAATATCATTGGTCATGATATCAGGCTTCACGAATGTGGCATTGATATCCATTCCGCAATTCGGGTCGGCAACCGCTTTGTCCATAAAGTAAGCCCAGATGGGCATAGCGGCTCTGCCGCCTTCTCCGTTATGGCTTTCGGTGTTAAAACGGATAAAACGATCATCGCAGCCAACCCAGCCCCCGGCCAGGAGTTGCGGTGTATACCCGATAAACCAGGCATCACTGTTATCATTGGTCGTACCGGGTTTGCCGGCAATCTCCAGTCCGGAGGGGATATCATAGGACCAGATGCCGGCACCTGTTCCGTTGGTCATCACCCCTTCCATCATTTTGATAACAGAATAGGCGGTTACATCGCTGATCACTTCTTTGCGCTGGGGGGTAAAAGTAGCCAGTACATTGCCGTTCCGGTCTTCAATGCGGGTGATATACATCGGCCTGGCATTGAATCCCCGTCCGGGGAACATGCTGTAACCCTGCATCATTTCGTACAAGGATAATTCACAGGATCCGATCCCAATGGAGGGATAAGCGGGTATGGGGGAGGTGAAATCGCATTTCCGCAGGAAATTGATCAAACGCTTGGCACCCTCATTGCCGTTATTATCGAGTTGTTTCAGTACATAAGCCGTTGC
>CAZAOR010000548.1:0-9218 GCA_964486805.1 uncultured Sediminibacterium sp.
TTTGATGGTACCTGTGGCCTGTTGAGCGACCGCCATGAGTGGCAGTACGAGGGCCAGCAGGAATAAGCTAAAAACCTGTTTCATATCTGTTTTGCAGTTTGATGGTTGGTAATTGAATGGCGCCGCGAAAGTATTAGCGGGAGTCAAAGGGCATTGACAGAACCGGGAATTCGTTTTACGCGATCAGGAAATATAAAAAGCGAAGCGCCAGCAGGAATCCCGGGAGAACGGAGTGATCATCGGGATAAAAGCCGCAGCGAAGCAGAACCGTTTACCAGATGCAGGATGATCTCTGCCATTTAACTGAAGCAGTATTGTGGAATGATGATGTTAAACCGGAAGACCGGGTCAAGTAATGGGTATGGATGCCAGGATTATCGGGCGTATGTAATATTTTGCTGCTATTAAAAAAAATGCAATGCTTTTTTATAAGGATTGTTTAAGCTGATTGGGCCGTTACATCAACGATAATCCGGGAGTGAAAACATTTGTGTAATCTGAAAAAATCTTGCCTAACTTTAAGATAATCACACCCCAATTCCTATGGCGACAGAAAGTATCGATACTCGTGGAACTCCCAGCCAACTTTATTATAAAGCGCTGATCAATACTTCCCGGACTGCTATTTTCTTTTCAATGAGTGATGGCACTATCTTGGAGGCAAATCCCTCAGCTACTGAAATGTTTGGATACACGGAAGCCGAATTTCAAAGCATCGGCCGCGATAGCATATTTGATATCGCTGATCCCGGATTTCAGCAGGCATTAGTGGAAAGAAAAACAAAAGGGCAGGTTACGACAGAAATAACCGGTATTAAAAAAAACGGGCAGCGTTTTCCCGTGGAAGTGTCTTCGTCAATTTTTGTTGATGCGAACGGGAAAGAATATACCTGTACAATTTTGAATGATATTTCCGAACGGAAGAGAAACGAACGGGATATTAATCTCATGATTAATAATACCGACGAAGCTTTTATCCTGGTCGACGGCACCTTAAAGGTGATTTCCTTTAATCAGAAATTCCAGGAACTGTATCGGCAATTTTTTGGGATAGATGTTCAAAAAGAGGCTTCGATTCTTGACTATGCGCAATTTGAACGCAAATCATTGGTCAGGCAAATTTATGATCGAGTTTTGCAAGGGGATGCCGAACATGCGGAAATCAAAGTGCCGGTTACGGGTCACGATACCAAAACATTTTTGATCAATTATAAGCCGGCAAGGGATGAACAGAAAAGGATCGTCGGCGTTTTTGTGACCGTTCGGGATATCTCGGATGAGCGCGAATGGAATACGAAATTAACGGAGCTCAATAAACAATTACAGCAAAGAAGCTCCTTTATCGAGTCGATTCTTGAATATTTACCCATTGGCGTGGCGGTGAACAGAATTGACAATGGGAAGGCCACCCTCCTCAATAAACAGTTCAGCCGCATCTATGGATGGCCGGAAGAAGATTTGTCGGATGTGGATACTTTTTTTCGGTGTGTTTATCCGGATGAAAAATATCGGGCAGAAATGGTTGCCAGGATATCAGCCGATATCGCAAGTAAAGATGTGAACAGGATGCAATGGAGTGGGATTACTATTGCTACCAAAGAAGGTGGTCAACGGGTCATCAATGCCAAAAATATCCCGCTTTACGATCAAAATTTGATGATTTCAACGGTGATTGATATCACCAAAGAATCTGTGCAGGCTGCTGAGATTAAAAAAACAAAAGCGAACCAGGAAGCTTTGATCAATGGTACAAAGGACCTGATCTGGTCGGTAGATACCACCTATAAAATTATTACAGCAAATAAAGCCTACCTGGAAACCCTGCAATCGGTGGCCGCTAAACCTGTTAAGGAAGGCGACTCCGTTTTTTTGGATGCTTTTGATTCGGATATCATTCGCAAATGGAAGGAATATTACGGAAGGGCCATGCAGGGAGAAAGCTTTACGGTGACAGAAGAGTTGCGGATTCCCTCCATCGAAGAGGTAAGGTATAACCTGATTTCCTTACATCCCATGTTGAATGACGAGGGGCAGATATTTGGAGTGGCCTGCTATTCGAAAGATATTACCGATGAAACCTTGAAAACAAGGTTGCTGGAAAAAACCAGGAATAGTTTGCGTAAGATCATGGATTCATCCATGGATGTGATTTGTGCGGTAACAGCAGATGGAACCTTTATAGAAGTAAGCCAGGCTGCTGAAGCAGTATGGGGATATACCCCCGAAGAATTGATTGGTAGAAAGTTTACCGATATCATATATCCGGAAGATCTGCAGGAAACGGCGGATATTATCAGTATGATCATGACGGGTAATGATATGTACTATATCCGGAACCGGTATGTGCATAAAAATGGAAATTTAGTGTACATGGAATGGTCTGCCAGGTGGGATAAGGAGACACAGATCAGGTACGCGGTGGGCAGGGATATCACAAAAAAATTAGAAGCAGAACAGGACTTGGTTGAATCCGAAAGAAGGTACAAGGAATTGTTCGATAATAATCCTTTTCCCATGTTGGTCATGGATGTTTTATCGGCGAATATTATCGACTGTAATGAGGCAGCTATCCAAAAATTTGGATTTACCAGAGAGGAGTTGCTTACAATGGCTTTAAAGGATATCCGTGTTGAAAAAGATTCGTTCCGGATGGAGCCAGCTATGAGGGATACCATTCAACAAAACGAGTCTGCATCCAATATATGGCCATATAAAAAGAAAGATGGTGAGATCAGCATGATGGAAACCAAGGAGCATCAGATCAAATATAGGGGCCGGACCGCGTTGCTCATGATCCAGCATGATGTAACCGAGAAACTTCAGGCTGAGTTTAAACTTCGGCAGAGCGAAGCTTTTCTGGCAGAAGCCCAACGGCTCGCAAAAATGGGTAGCTGGAACTTTGATTTCCGGAATGATACGCTTACCTGGTCGGAGGGGCTATATTATGTTTTTGAAACCGATAAAAAGGGATTCGAACAAACCCATAAATCTTTCCTATCGATGGTGGATGAAAAAGACCGGGATTTGGTGGAGGCGACCAGCAAAAAAACACAATTGACAGGAGAGCCGTTTAATATTGAATACCAGATCACCACTCCGAACGGCAAGAAAAAAGTAATTGAAGAATACGGTTATGGCGAAAAAGATGCCGAAGGAAATATTTTGCGGCTATTTGGCACCGCACAGGATGTAACGGAACGCAAGCTTGCACAAGATAAGATTTCGGAAACCAGTATGCGGTATGAATATGTGACCAAAGCCACTTTTGATGCTGTTTGGGATTGGGATATTGCTTCCGATAAGGTATTCTGGGGAGAAAACTATTACCGCATTTTCGGATTTGTAGAGGATGAGAATTTATCTGATACCCAAAATGTGCTAAAGCGGATACATCCGGATGAAATGCATGATTTGATGGAAAGTGCAAAAAAGGTGTGGCGCTCAGATGAAACAACCTGGGAATATGAACACCGCTTTCTCAAATCGGATGGAACTTATTCCTTTGTTTCCAATAATGCACTCATCATTCGGGACGAAAAAGGTATTCCGAAGCGTATTATCGGTGCTATGAAGGACATCACAAAACAAAAGCAGGAAGAACAAAGGCTGAAACTGCTGGAGTCGGTGGTTACCAATACGCAGGATTCGGTATTGATTACAGAAGCGGAACCCAGCGATGGCGAGGGCCTGAAGATTGTTTATGTAAATCATGCATTTTCAAAAATGACCGGCTATGCCAAAGAGGAAGTAATTGGTAAAACACCCCGGATACTGCAAGGCCCCAAATCGGATTGGAAGGCGTTAGAGCGGCTTGGTAAGGCCCTGCGGAAATGGGAACCCTGTGAAATCACCACGATCAATTACAAAAAAACTGGCGAAGAATTCTGGAATAATTTTTCGGTTACGCCCGTTGCGAATGAATCCGGCTGGTTTACCCATTGGATTGCTATTGAACGAGATATTACGGCCAGGAAGATAGAAGAATTGCAAAGAGACTTTCTGACAGAAGTAGGACTCTTATTTAATGAGGAGAAAAGCCTCCATGAGATATTGAGCAGTGTCATGAAAATGGCGGCTCAATATCTGATGTTTAATGCAGCAGAAGTTTGGCTGCTATCAGAAAATACCAATACAGTCAATCAAATTGCTACCTATGCCGATTCTGAACAGGTAAAGGTCTTTTTCACGGAGAGCTCGGACATTCATACGCTCCTGAAAGGACAAGGATTAACTGGTGCGGGTTGGGAAAAAGGCAATATCCTGTTCTTGAATGAAGTGGACAAGTATGAAAACTTTATTCGCCGGGAAGCAGCTATCAAAGCCGGCTTACGCTCGGGTTGCGGGATTCCGCTAACGCACAATCATAAAATAATTGGCGGGATTATGCTCTGGAGTACAGAAAAGCAGTTTGATGAGAAAAAATTTAACCTGTTTTTCCAGCGATTCAGCTCGCATATTAGTGTGGAAATAAGGAGAAAACAGTTGGAGCAGGAGCTCAACCGGATTTTCAATCTTGCACCGGATATTATTGCGATCATTGGTTTTGACGGCAATTTGAAAAAGATAAATCCTGTTTTGCCAGCGTTATTGGAATATACCGAAGAGGAACTTAAGGGCAAGCAATTTGTTGAATTTATACACCCCGATGATAAAAAAACATTTACAGAAGAGTTAAGCCGGATTGCGGAAGGAAGTTCTTCTTTATTTTTTGAAGTTCGGTGCCTGGTCAAATCCGGTCAGTATATCTGGATTTCGTGGACGGCCACTCCTTTAACCGAGGAACGGCTGATTTTTACAGTTGGCAAAAATGTCACGGAAAAAAAGGAACTGGAAGCGCTACTGCAAAGAGCATCCAGTCTTGCCAGGATTGGCGCATGGGAATTAGACCTTATAAAACAAAGCCTGTCCTGGTCTGATATCACTTATGAAATTCATGAAGTGTCTAATGCGTATATTCCGGACCTTGAAAAAGATATCCTTTTTTATAAAGAGGGAGAAAGCAGGAATTCGATCAAACGGGCTATCCGGGATGCTATCGAAAAAGGCGTTAGCTGGGATCTGGAGCTACAGATCATAACAGCAAAAGGCAATGAAAAATGGGTAAGATCTATCGGTGAGGCAGAATGCATCGATGGCAAATGCATTCGGATTTATGGAAGCTTCCAGGATATTGATTCCTTACGGAAAGCAGAGGATAATATCCGCCTCAGTAATGAAAGATATAATCTTGCATTCAAGGCCACCAGTGATATCATTTTTGACTGGAATGTTATCAATAATGAAACCATTCGGTCAGCTGAGAATATTGAAAGCTTATTGGGGTATAAACCCGAAGTATCCCAGGACAGTAAGTTTACCTGGATGGATTATGTACACCCGGAAGATGTGGGCAGGGTAAAAGCCAAACTGAACCAGGTTCTGCAGGACCCGCAGCGGTCTTTTTATGAGGATGAATACCGGTTTTTAAGAGCCGATCAAACCTATGCCCATCTTTATGACCGGGGATATATTATCAGAAACGAGGAAGGGGTGGCTACCCGGGTAATCGGTTCCGTAAAAGATATTTCGAAATTGAAAGAAAACGAAATACAATTACAAAAAAGAGCCGATGAGCTGGCAGTTTCCAACCTGGAATTGGAACAGTTTGCTTTTGTGGCCTCCCATGATTTACAAGAGCCGCTCCGGATGGTCACCAGTTTTCTTACCAAGCTGGAGAAAAAATATGAAGGTGCACTGGATGAGAAGGCCAGGAAGTATATACATTTTGCAGTAGATGGCGCGATGCGCATGCGCCAGATTATTCTGGATCTCCTCGAATACTCGCGCGTTGGACGCTTGGATAATTTACCGGAAGATCTGGATGTACTTAAAGTTGTAAATGAGGTGGAAATTCTGCTTAAAAAACGGATCAGTGAAAAAAATGCCGAAATATCCATTGACCCCATGCCGGTTGTACATGTTTCCCGCTCACCGGTAAGACAGGTGTTCCAAAACCTGATCAGTAATGCGCTCAAGTACAGCCGGGAAGACGTACCCGTAAAAATTCATATTGCGGCTTCCGAACTACCCGATTACTGGCTATTTTCGGTAGCTGATAATGGGATTGGCATACATCCGGACTATTTTCAGAAAATTTTTATGCTTTTTCAAAGACTTCATGCCAAAAGTGAATATTCAGGAACCGGTATCGGGTTGACCGTGTGTAAGAAAATCATTGAAAACCTGGGCGGAAAAATCTGGGTAGAGTCTACAGAAGGAGCAGGAAGTACTTTTTATTTTACCATTCCTAAAAAAGGATCATCTATAAAAATTAAATAAAAAATTTCTGAGTAAACGAATAAAAAATGCAGTATGAAACCTGTTCATATTTTATTGGTAGAAGACAATGATGGTGATATTTTTATGACCATTGAGGCTTTGGAAGAACGTAAAGTGATTAACAAAGTCAGTGTAGTAAATGATGGAAAAAAAGCAATAGATTTCCTGGAAAAACAGGGAGCGTATCAAGACGTAGATGACCCCGACCTCATTCTCTTGGATATAAACTTGCCCAAAAAAAACGGACATGAGGTTTTGGTTCATATCAAAAGCAGTGAATCCCTTAAACATATTCCCGTCATCATTTTAACAACCTCTTCATCAGAGTTGGATATCAAAACAGCCTATGAAAATTATGCCAGTTGTTTTATCACCAAGCCAGTTGAAGTAGATGATTTCCTGGAAGTGGTTTCGGGAATCGAAAATTTCTGGATAAATATCGTTACATTACCCCCTAACCCTGTTAAGTAATATTGCCGCCTTGTGAGAAACCCCAATCGTATACTGGTCATAGAAGACAGCCCGGGTGATTTTACCATTATCGAGGATTGTATCATTGAATCGATTGAAAAGCCGGAAATAACCCATGCCGAGAGTTTCAAGCAGGCTTCCCTATTTCTTACTGATCCCTCTTTTTTCTGCGATGTCATTTTACTGGATCTTTCCCTGCCGGATAAAGATGGGAATCAGCTTATCCGGGAGATGCCCGCGATTGCACAGGACAAGCCGATTATTATTTTAACCGGATACAGTAATATTGATTTTGCGGCGAAAGCCATATCACAGGGGATTGATGATTATCTCCTTAAAGATGAACTGACAGCGACCCTGCTGATTAAAAGTATAACCTATGCCATTCAAAGAAAAAAGATCAATGCGGCGCTGAAAGAATCTGAAAAAAGGTACAGCAATCTTTTCCAGTTCAGCCCGCAACCTATGTGGGTGTATGATACCGACACATACCGGTTTATTGATGTAAACAAAGCCGCCGTTACTAAGTATGGGTTTTCAGAACAGGAATTTTTAGGGATGACAATTTTTGATATTACGCCAAAAGAGGATGCCGACAGGCTAAGCGATATGATTGCCGAAATCAGGCGTGTCAAACTGGACTTTTATACCAGGAAGTTCCGGCACCTGAACAAAGCAGGACAGGTATTTGAAGTTGAGTTTTATAGTTCCTCTATCAGTGCCGATACCCCCACGCTCCATTCCGCCATATCTTATGATATCACGGAAAAAATGCTGTACGAGCAATTAATTACACAGGCTATTATTAAAACACAGGAAGAGGAACGATATGAGATCGGCGGCGAACTGCACGATAATATCTGCCAGATTCTCGCCATGACTCAGATGAACCTTGACAGGCTTAAAGAAAATCTGGCTCCCGGAAAAATATCCTGGTATAATAATGCCAGGCATACCCTATTGTTGGCATTGGAAGAAATCAGGAATCTCTCACATCGACTGGCGCCGGCATTTTATAAGGAGCTGACATTAGAAGAATCATTCTGGAAACTGATTAAAACTTTTAAAGAATCAAATAAATATCGGGTGGAATTTGATTTCCATGACGAATTGAATGATAAAAGCAGGTACCAGGAAATGCAATTAAACTTATACCGGATATTACAGGAGCAGTTGCGGAACATTGAGAAATATGCCCACGCTACCGAAATCAAAATTGTGCTGGCTATCGAAAGTAACAGTTTGCAAATGACCACTACGGATAATGGAATCGGTTTTGTGATGGATCCCCAAAAACATGGAATCGGGTTTGCCAATATGCAAAGAAGGGTGGAATTATATAATGGCGATATCGCTATTCATACAGCACCCGGCAAAGGCTGTGAAATTGTGATTCGATTGCCGTTGTAGAATCTGCCAGCGTCGGTCGGGTTAGCAGGTTGGCGTCTTAGCGCATGAGCAATACTCGTTTGTACTTTGTCTTCGGCCTTCAGTCTTTTGTACATTCAAGTTCGTTCTGTGTCCCGGATACTTCAACTTTGATCTTTGTGCAATATCTGATCAATTGATCCGATAATTCCGTTTCGGATGTACCAATCATATCCGGTGCAGGCTGATCCGTCTTATCCGCTTCTAATGTATCCGCTGTTATTGATCACTAGAGTAACTTTTCTGCAGTTCAAATTTAAATTGACCCGTCGATTCAAAGCTTTCCTCCACTATTTATAATAGACGTACACAGTGCAGTTCAATCGTTCTGCAATTAAGCTGTTATGCAGCAGAAAAAAGGGTTAGGAAAGATAGAGGAATTTTACGAAAGCAAACATCTGGATCTGTTTTGCCTGAATGATTAGGTAAATTTAATTGTATTGTACACAAGGGGTAAGGAATATCCCCGGATCGCCCAAACCTTCATCTTTGTAGTTGTACCATCAGGCGTCCACTGTCATTTAAATTTTCAGTTATTCATGCTTTTTTATCCGACAAAATATTTCCCTTTAGGGCAAGCCTCCCAAGCGGGATGATCTTTAACTTTATATACATCACAAATGATAGTTTATGCCTGACAATCAAAATAAACAAGGGATTACTGTAGATACTACGCTTCCGTTAGATAGGGAACACGACCACGAAAAGCGAACACGTTGGGTGGTTTACCTGACAACTGTAACTATGATCGGCGAAATTATATTCGGCTATTGGACAAATTCTATGGCTTTGCTTGCAGAAGGCTGGCATACGGCATCACATGTATTTGCATTGGGACTCACCTGGATAACATACATTATAACACGTAAATACGCTCAGAGCGATAAATACCGTTTTGGCAAAACTAAACTACTGGCGCTTTCGGGTTTTGCGAGCGCTGTGGTTTTATTAATTGTTGCAATTTTTATGGCAATCCAATCGGTACAAAGACTTACGCATCC
>CAZAOR010000549.1:0-3358 GCA_964486805.1 uncultured Sediminibacterium sp.
CTGGCAATCAAAAAAACAGCCGGGATCCGGCAGATTTCGACTGGTTTGAACTGAAAACCCTCTAGAAAAAGGGGGCTGCACAGTTTTTAGCCTTATTTTTTGTTGATCAGATACGCGCCAGTTATCAGCAATACCACGCCGATGATCTTCACCCAACTGATTGGTGATTTGGGGAAACCGAAAATACCAAAATGATCATAGAGCAGGGCCATGAAAAGCTGGCCCGCAATTACCAGAGCAAACACATTGGCGGAGCCGATTTTCTGTACGGTAAGAATAATGGTTGTTACGAAAAACGCACCGAGTAGTCCGCCTGCAAAGCGGTATAACTCTATCGACCGTATCTGTGACAGACTAGGCACTGGCTGACGCGTAACCAGGATAATGGTAGCCAGTACGGCTGTACCTACGAAAAAAGAAATAAATGCTGCAATCCAGGGGTTATTCACGGCTACCCTTAGCTGACTATTGACGCCGGCCTGGGTAGTGATGGTCAGGCCTGCAATAGCGGGTAGTATATACACAAGATATTTCATGGATGATTCAATAGCAGGCAGCCTATAATTTTTCGTACAAAGCACGCAGTTTATCCCGGGTTATAATCGACTCCCAGTCCTTACCCAAAGCATTTTCCCAGAGTGGTTTCATACCGAGTGATACATTGATCATGGTATCGAATTGCTCATCAGTAAGGCCCTTGCAGATACCTGTTGGAATTTCGATGCCATTTTTCTCCACCATGTACTTGAACTCTTTTACCCCGGCAGGATAATAGGCTTCCAGATGATTCATGACGATACAGTTGCCGATGCCATGCTTGGTTCCCAGGAGATAACTGAGGCCATAACTTACCGCATGCGCCACACCTACCTGTGAGTAGGCGATGCTCATGCCACCCGCATAAGAAGCCATCATCAGTTGATCATCACAGTGTTCATCCCAATGTGTTTTTTGGACAAATACTTCCTGGCAAAGCTGCAGGGCCTTTTCACCGTAGCTTTTACTGAATTCATTGAGATAGGTACCTTCCAGGCTTTCAATGCAGTGAATATAGCAGTCCATTCCCGTATAAAAACGCTGATTAACCGGGGCGTCCCTGGTGAGTTCGGGATCCAGTACAATCTGATCAAAAGGTGTAAAATCGCTGTTCATACCTAATTTGCGTGTCGGGCCGGTCAGTACCGTTGTCCGGCTTACTTCGGCGCCTGTTCCACTCAGGGTAGGGATACCCGCTTTATATACCCCCGGGTATTTTACGAGGTCCCAGCCCTGGTAATCGGCGGAGGAGCCGGGGTTATTCATCATCAATGAAACCGCCTTGGCAAGATCCATTGTTGAGCCGCCACCAATACCGATGATGCCACTTACCATGCCGAACCGTTCTTTCAGATCACGGGAAAGGGCATCTACCTGGGTGGTTTTGGGTTCATAGGTAACATCCGCATAGATCACCTGGTCATTACCACGCAGGGGGATGCGTTCAATGAGGCTCTTTCCTTCAAAAAAATGATCTACCAGGAATATCATGGGCGCCGTCCCCTTTCGATGCGGCGCCAGGATGGTATCAAGTTGGTTAAATGCTCCGCGTCCATACACAACATAACCAACCATCTTAAAATTTCTGAAACTCATAACTACAATTTTTCAGTTCATCGCTGCAAATGCAAACCTACTTCAGAACCCGGGATTTTCCAGCGGGATTTCAGAACCCGGCTTGATATACCCTATTATTGATTTAACTTTAGTGCCTAAGCGATACAGACAGATGCCCTTCGTTTTTCCCCCAACTTCAACCTGCCTGCTGGATAGCCATGTTATAGATTTCCTTATCCGCAATTTGGCGCCCGGCAGGCTTTTTACCGGCGTGGAACTGCTGCTTAGCTGCCTGATACTGGTCGTGGCGATTATTTACATCTATCTGTGGGTGAAGAAAAAATACTTTCTTACGGTAAAAAGATTATCGCATAACCTGGAGGTCTGGCTCACCGGTATCGTTATGGACGAATCGGAGGCTCTGCCACCGATCCCAGGGAAACTGCGAAGGGCATTAAAAAACAAACATACCCGGCAATTCATTATTGATGAACTGGTCCGGTTTAAAAAAAATCTTGCCGGCGAAGCTTCTGCCAAAATATCTGTACTCTATGAGCAATGGCAGCTTAAAAATGATTCCATCCATAAGTTGAAATCCAGCCAATGGCATATACGGGCAAAGGGAATCCAGGAATTATACCTGATGCATGCTAAGGATGTGCTGAACCAGATTTCTCCCTTTACCAACAGTCGAAATGATTATGTCCGCATGGAAGCTCAGACAGGCGTTGTATATCTTACCGGTTTTGAAGGCCTGCAATTTCTGGATGATTTTACCCTTCCGCTTACAGACTGGCAGCAGCTAAAATTGCTCGAGCAACTCCGGCAGGCTAAAAACAAAAGCGGGCTTGCCGATAATATTATCAGATGGCTTCATGCTGATAATGACACAGTGATAATTTTCGCACTCAAGCTTGCCGGAGAATACCAGGTTTTTGAAGCGTCCGCTGCAATCAAAGCGTTGTTGAAAAGTGCGAATGAAAAAGTTCGTGCCGAAGCCATTAAAGTACTCATAAAACTGGCAGAGGACGACTATCAGCCGCTGTTATTAGATGTTTTAACGAACGAATCCCCGGGAAATCAACTGATCATATTGGATACCCTTACCCCATCCATCAGTGAGTCCGACAAACAAAAGCTGATACGCCTGCTTGACAGCCCTGATAACCTGATTAAACTGCATGCTGCCATTTCACTGGTAAGATGCAACAGGGAAGGAATGCAAGTATTAAAGGAGCGGGCGCTTTTACAACCCGAGCCATTCAATCGAATTGTTTCTCATATACAATCCGTTTCTGTGCTATGATCTGGGATCTGCTCGCCAAAATATTATTCGACATTCTTACTTATGGAATATTCCTGTATTCCGTCGTACTCCTCCTTTCCTATATATTTATAGCCATCTATTCGATCGGCGAAACAAAAAAGCATATGCGGAAAATCCCGTTTACGGATTACCGCACGCTTGCCGCTTCACCGTACGCCCCTACCGTTAGTATTCTTGCGCCGGCCTACAACGAAGGCCTAAACATTGTTGAAAATGTACGCTCTCTGCTTTCAATTTATTATGTTAACCTGGAAGTGATTATCATCAATGATGGCAGTAAGGATGATAGTCTTGCAAAGCTGATTACTGCATTTGACCTTGAAAGGGTTAATCAGTTTGTTGACTATAAAATACCGGCTAAACCCATTCGGGGAATTTATAAAAGCAGGAATAATATTTATCGGAAACTCATCGTCGTTGATAAAGAAAACGGGGGTA
>CAZAOR010000550.1:0-4135 GCA_964486805.1 uncultured Sediminibacterium sp.
GTACAGGTATTATACCGGCTGGATGTGCCCGAATGGAAGCTGAAACAGGTATTACAGGATCAGCCAGGGGAAGATGCGGGAAAACTGATTGCCGAACTGATCATTGAACGCCTGAACCATATCCGGGAATCCCGCACACAATTCAGGCCGCACATTGAACGAGATATCCCGGAAGAAGATCGCTGGTAACTATCGCTCTATATTTTTAATAATGCATCCAGGCTGGTGATCGTGTATCCCTTTGCCTGTAAATAGTCAACTAATTCCCCGAGATGATGATACAATTTATCTTTCCGGCGCGGATCGGTTCCGGCATGTATCAATAAAATCACTCCGTTTAATCCGGCCGGGCGGCTTTCTGCGAATCGCCGGATGCCGGCAAGAATGGTTTCCGTGCTTTTGTAGGACTTTCCCATTGCAGGATAGGTATAGTCTGCATTACTGCCTGTGCCGGGTGTAAAACAGACCGGTATCAGTCCTTTTTCTTTTATCCAGGCAGCTATTGTATCATTCCACCATTCATAGGGAGGAATAAAATAACCTGGTGCATCGGCCGTTAAGCCGGCCCGGGTCCTGGCAGCAAGGTTATGATCAAGATCTTTCCGCAAAGAGTCTTTGGTCACCAGAACCTGATCCCGCATGGTCCAGTCGCAATACAGCAAGTGTTGATCAGAATGCAGGCCTGTCAGTATCCCGGGCATAGCAGCCAACTGCCGGATATACCGCTGATACGCCGGATTGCGATAGGTGTTTCCCGTAAAGAAAAAAGCGGCCGGCACTTTCTTTTGTTTTAATACCGGCATGATGACTGGCAGGCCTTCCGCAAAACTATCCGCCGTAAAAACCAGGGATACACGACGAAGAGAGCTGTCACCACGGATAATCGCTCCATGCGCATAAACTTTTGCACTGTTCGAACGGGCAGCAGCATCTTTCGCGGCAAGCAGGTATATCAATGATGCAGTACCATCCATCGTTGGCTCATTGGTACTGTAATCTCCATAGTCGTCATGATATACGGCCAATCCGCTCTGGAAAGCCGCGTATTCATCGGTGTTTTCCAGATGTATGCCGATCAGGTTTTGATAGATGGAGGTATACACGGGTCCATCCACCAATCCGCCGTCAATCGGGTAATGTTTGAGATGTGTAAAGGCAGAATGCGGATCTTCCGGGGTATCTCCCCGGGTTGGCAGGCCATATACCATACTGGTACCCCAGGGATTGCAACCAAAAAGCCAGTCGAAGTTCGACTGCGCAAAAGCTTCAAAACGCCGATCTCCTGTTTGCCGCGCATACCAGTAACACTGGATCGCGAAGGAGACAGTAAGATTATTGCTGCACCAGATAAAGGGTATGCCCCGGTAAAAAGCATTCTGTTTTGCTTTTACCCAAACCCGCTCAATGCCGGTGCGATACCATTGCATCAGGCTGTCGCGCACGGCCATTTTCGGGTCTGCTTCTGCCAATTCCGCATGGCCGAGATAAATAAAGGGATACCATTGATAATGTTTGGCCGTATCAGCGCCCAGCCAGGGCGTAACACGCTCCTGCACCGCATATTGCATAGCCTGTGTTAAAAAATTACGGCTCGTTTTATTTTTCGCCTGCTGTAGTTTACCCAGGCAAGCAGCTGCCAGTTCCATATCATCTGTCCAGTTATCTTCGGCATAGATGTAAGGCGAACGGACAGAAGCTGTTTGAGCAACGCCTGGTTGCCGCTGACCATAATGATAGGCGTCAACTGCCAGTTTAGAATAAGCGGGCGCCTTTCTGGCAAAAGCTGTATCGCGCAATCGCAGGTATTCGGCCAATGCAAATGCGCTCGCAAACTTACCTGCTGTTGAGGCTGCACCGGTAGAGGCATTCAGGAACTTTCCTCTTTGCTGGGGTTTACCGGAAACAAAGTATACCGGCCGTTCAAAGCCCTTTCCATAAAATGCATCTTCGCCTGGTATCCGCATGCCCATATGATCCCGGTCATCCCCCACCTGGTTAAACATCCAGTCCGGCCGGGGAAACATTTTCTGTAACCAGTCGAGTCCCCATTTTGCTTCATCCAGAACATCGGCAAGTCCGTTGCTGCCCGGTAATCCATTGGCTTGCATTTTGTCTGTGAATACATCGGGAAAATCCCGGTAAGCCGCTAAAAGGTGGAATATGGCATTGGCGCTGGTCGTGCTGTATTGCAGGTAGTCACTGGCATCATGCCAGCCGCCCGTTACAGGAATAAAAGTACTGTCGGGCATTGGGCCATACAAGGTATAACCATCGTGTGTATGACAACTGTCCCGCAGGAAAGGATTGAATCCGCTGCGTTGTTGTCGCATATACCTGAGACAGAAATCAGCAGCGCCCCGGTATACGGTATCACTGATTACAAAAACAGGGGAGTACACATCCCCCGCATACAAGCGGTAAACGCCTGGCTGAACCACGGGGCTGAAATCGAGCCGCATCGTATGAAGAAAAGGACCATAGGCCCCGAAATCTTCAGAAGGCCTTCCTGTAAAGACGGTATGACCGGTTGCCGCATCCTGCAATTCAAATTTTTGCGGCAGGGAAGTACCCTTGGTGCACCAAACGGCCTGCTTGGGTATCAACCTTGCATAACCCAGCTGATTGATGCGAATCCAGGAACTATCCTGTCCGAAAAAATACAAGGGCAGCAGGCTAAAAAACAGGAGCAGAGATTTCATAACCCTAAATTTCGGTAATTGATCGTTACACCCGTTGAATTTGGCTATTTTCGGTGCTCAATGTTTTTTTATGAAACTGGTGTCATATCTCACGGATGGACGTGATCAGCTTGCTTTCCTGGTAGATGGATTATTGTACGACTGCGATCTGCTGCATCCGGATCTGCCCAATAGCATGAATTTATTCCTGCATTACTGGGATGATATGTTCCCTATTGCACAGCAGGTAAATAATGGTATTGTTTCCGGAAGGATTTCCCGGGAGCAGGGGGTGTCTTTTGAAACTGCCGAGGTATTGGCGCCGGTACCATTTCCCACTTCCTGCCGGGATGGCTATGCTTTCCGCCAGCACGTAGCCGCCGCCAGAAGAAACCGTAAAGTGGAAATGATTCCGGAGTTTGATCAGTTTCCGGTATTCTATTTCACCAATCATCACAGCATACAAGGTCCCGGGCCTGTCCGCTGCATGCCTGATCATTTTCAACAACTCGATTTCGAGTTGGAAGCTGCCATCGTGATCTGCAAACAGGGAAGGAATATCCGGGCGGAGGAAGCAGATAGCTATATAGGCGGACTGATGCTGATGAATGATATGAGTGCAAGGTTGTTACAGATGGAGGAAATGCGATTGAATCTTGGGCCTGCTAAGGGCAAGGATTTCGCAACGGCAATCGGTCCCTGCCTGGTTACCCTGGATGAACTGGCGCAGTTTGAAACGCCTTGCAAACCGGGTCATACCGGAAAAAGCTGGAGTTTAGATATGTGCTGCCGGGTGAATGGAACGGAACTGAGCCATGCAAACTTATCGGATATGGACTGGACCTTTGCCGAAATCATTGAACGCTGTGCCTATGGAGCGGATATCCAGCCGGGAGATGTGATCGGCAGCGGAACCGTTGGCACCGGCTGCCTGCTGGAACTCAACGGTACCGGCAAGTTAAATGATCCCGGGTACCAGGAGCAGTGGCTGCAGGCGGGGGATATCATTGAAATGGAGATGGCCGGAATTGGTATTCTTCGGAATGAGATCATTACAGAGGAAAGTGATTTCTCCCTGTTGAAAGGGAAAAAATAATTGATCATAAGGCTTCACTTCGTAATGTGTATATACAAAAGCCGGTCGATATTTTGCAGGCAATTCGATTCCGCATCACACGTTATTCGTTAGCTGATGACGAAAGCTCACTGTAACGCTACAAACCCTCAGGCGCAAGTTTTCTTTTATCCATCTATGCCAAAAAAGTATTTGCCACCTTGCAGGAAATATAAACTGCAAATAATTTTACTTTCAAGCACATCCTGCAATGAGTACACCAACACCTGAAAAAATCGTCAGTGATAAAATGGCTTTTACTAAGCTATGCGGCTTTACACATATAGAACAAATACAGAAACCGTTATGGCTATAGTTCAAAGTATTAGTTATGAGCGCTATC